>JAIVHP010000279.1 GCA_020201045.1 Flavobacteriales bacterium | reverse complement strand
AAGACGATTAAATCGCCGTACACCTTTCCTGGCGTGGGAATGTCGTTGTAGTCATAGGCTCCCTGAATCACGTCATTGTCGTAGAGAATATTCATGTAAAACAAGCTCCCTTTGAATTTGGGCGAGAGCTTTTTGGTGATTTTTACATTGAAGTCGGTGTAATACGTATCGTCACTCCAGGTAAAAAGATCGGGCTGAATTCCCTTTCTGTTGGTCTCCAGTCCATCTACAGTGGGGTAGTCGGGTGCCTGAACGTGGGTATAACTCACGTCAATCTTCGTACCGTACTTGCCGCCAAGTGTTGAGTTTCGCGGAAAGGAGTAAAAGAAATCTCCCCGAACGGCTACTTCTCCATTTGGCTGGGTGGCGTAGGGATAAAATTGAGCCAGGAGGTAAGTTTGCAGCACAGACGTGGCGGGGAGGTAATTTACCCAGCTATCAAATGGCCCGGAGTTTCGCTGGCTTTGGAAGGCCATATTAGAAAGAGAGCTCGCCGTAAGCGAAACACCCATTCCGCGGCGCGAATAGGTTGCGTTTAAGTTTACCGCCTGCCCAAATTGAAACAGCCCTACCAGCGGGTCTAAGGTATCTGGAATGTCTACGATATTCGAATTGAGTGCAGATGGATTTTTTGAGGTGCGCGCGTATTCTCCGGAAAACTGGAATCCGCCGTTGTAGTATTTTAGTCGAACAGCCCCGGTACCCACATTTTCGGGAAAATCATAAATCGAACTTCGGTTTCGCTCGTATTTGCTCACAAAGCTTCCACCGAGAACGATTCTACTCTTCATATCTTTCATGGCTGAATCGAGGAGGAGATTTAAGTCAAACTCGGCATCGACTCCCCTCACAATACCGTCTCCGTTTTGAAAGCCATCGTCAAAGTTAAAACGCTGTTTGCCATAAAGGCCTTTAAGGGTAACGCCTGGGTGGGGTCTGGCCACGACTCTAATTCCATCGAGGGCGTAATCTACACCCAGTCCGCGGTCTTCCCAGGCCCTGAGCGCGAGCCCTGAACCAAATTGCTCGTAAAAGTTTCCAACGGTAATTTCGAGGTTATTCTCGGTGTATTTCACATAGCGGTAACCTATACCTGTTCCTTCCCAGGGAGCGCCGGCGGGGTAGCCCACAAATGCCGGGACATAGGTTTCAAAGCGCATTCCCGCTTCAAACTTTCCTTTGGTGTAAATGATATTTCCGAATCCCTGCAGCCCCATTTTTTGATCGGGAACTACCGCAGAAATCGCACTGTCTTCGCGGTAGTACTGTCCATCGAGCGAGAAATTACCGCGAATTTGGGCTTCGTTTTGCCCGATGAGATTTAAGCTTATGAAAAGCGCAGAGAGCAGGAGCAGGCCAGGCTTCATCATGGTTTAATTTTTCGAAATCTCCAGTATTTCCTTGTAGAGTTCTTCTTCGTCTCCCGCGGCGTAGTTGTTGTGTTCGTAAACAATTTTGCCGGTGCCATCCACTAAAAACGTGTGAGGGACATTATTCACCCCGAGCGCTCTTTTAAAATCCTGGTTTTGGTCGATGTAAACTTCGTAGTCCCACGCCGAGCCATTTACATAGGGAAGCACTCTTGACTGACTCCGCGCGTCGTCGATGGAGATGGCTACTAACTTCACCCCGGTTTCGTCTTGCCAATCGGGGTAGAGATCAGCGATGGTGTTGAGTTCTCTTTTGCAAGGCGAGCACCAGGTAGCCCAAAAGTTAATCACCATGGGTTTCCCATCGTTGGTGATATCCGTGGTGTTAATCGATCGGCCCTGAAGATCTTTTACCGTGGCGGAGGGGATGTCGCTCTGGGCATTAACCGATCCAACAATAAGACAAAGTGCAATAATTAGTAGGTTCGTTTTCATTCAGCATGAGTTTTAAAAAAGAACGTTCGGGAGGTAATCCCCCGAACGTCTAAAATTAGTTAATGGTGTGTAAATTATTTATTTACAGTAAATCTACCTACAATCGACTCATTACCTACATTGATATTCATAAGGTAAAGGCCATTGCTAAGCGCCTGGAAATCCATTTTTCTCAATGTATATCCAGAAGGTAGCACACCGAGATCTTCGGAGCGGACGATTTTACCAACCATGTCGTACACATCGATTGTAACTCGTTCCGTTTTCAATAGCTCCAATTCTACATTTAGCTCACCCACGGTTGGGTTGGGAAACATTTTGAAGGATTCCACGAGTACAACATCTTCTATAGAAGAAAGCACACTTGCATTAAAGGCACTGTTTTCTTCATCGAACTGTACTGATCCACCGCCTGATGCAATAACTGTTCCGTCTGAACCAGTTACCGTGTAAGATCCATCGGAATATTGATTTCCCCAGTTTGAACCATTCAAGCCGTCGCCATAACTGTCGTAAATATTAAAACTGTAGCATCCCAGATTACTTAAGTTCTCCACAGAAGTAACTGTTTCATTTGCCTGACCGGTGTAAGGTCCACCGCTGGCAACTACAGAACCATTTTCGTTTCTAATATCCCATTCGGTCTCTTCTGGCCAGTTATCCAGTTCGATTTCAACTGTGACCTCGTTGGTGGTTTCTAGCGCAAATGCGATATCCTGAACAATCGAATTGGTAACTCCTTCGGATGTAACCGAAATAGTTATTTCTCCGCTCGCATCGATAGCTGTGCTGCCTATAGAAACTTCTTCGAATTCATAAGTCTCCAGTGATCCTGTCCACTCGTAAGTCATCAAGATTTCTTCTGATTCGCCTGACACTTCAAATGTTGCTGAAGTTAGGGTAGTAGTTCCAAGGTTTTGAATAAGTACGGTAGCATCTAAGTCACCACAAATTGCAGTAGCTCCTAGATAATTAACGATTCCTGGGTTAATTTCACCTTCTGCAGAAATACATTCCTCCGTTTGGGCAATGATGTCTGCCGCTGATTGTTGTCCGAGCTCATATATTTGACGGTTGGGACATATTCTAACAATATAGGGATAGTAAGCTTGTTCAAAAATGCCACCGACATTTACATCAGCCATTGGGTATGGGGTGTCTGTAACCCAATCCCATCCCTGTGTTCCTGCACCACCGTACATCAACGCTTCGGCCGTGCTAGCGTCTGTTTCCAAAGCAAAGACCATTACTTCGTCCGTTCCTTCCGGTCCGTACGTGTTATAGAGGTCTTTCAGAGCACCTCCGTTGGGGTGTCCTGTACCCGTATTGTGGTAATTCCAGCATGGCCCACACCATTCAGCAAAAAGGTCAAGAACCACTGTTTTGCCTTCGTCCAGGTAGCTGTATAAATCGTGTTCATTTCCATCGAGATCAGTGAAAACGATATTTTCTTCTAAAAAAGATCCGTTTTCAATTTGACTAAATCCGGAAACTGCAAATGCCATCATGGCGACAAGAGAGAGTAAAATTTTCTTCATAATATTTAAATATTGGTTAAATGAATGCTAAAGATAAGCGATCAAAATTACTAGACACTTTGTTTTCAATTCTTTATTTGAGATAAATCGAAGTGAGGTTTGGAATTTCATTTCTCTGTAATGTGAAAATTTAAATTATTTGGCTTAATGAATGATGCTTATTTTGACTTTTTGTTCAAGTGGAAAAGTTCCCTTTACTTCGGGAATTTTTACCCATCTAAGTTCATTTTTGACCTTGAACTTCGGATATTGTATTGGGATCTAATGATTCGAGAGTAGGGTTTTAAAGTTGGAATCCTATGAGATTAAATAAGTGTTAATTTGGTTCATGACGACGAATTAATCTTATCTTCGTAAAGCTGTATTGAAATGCTATGCAGTGTAAATTTTGAAAATCTATTTTTATGAAAAAACTATACACCTTTATTGCAGCGGGATTATTGCTAACGGCGTTGAACGTTTCGGGGCAAATCACCATAGAACCAAACCCGGTTTATAAGAATGATTTCCCACAGAGTGAAACCGATGTAGTTGCTTACTCACACATTACGAACGAAGCTGAGTTCAGTAGAACCTACACCTGGACGCGTAACGTGATTGAAATAACCGAAGGATGGACATCCGCAGTTTGCGATACAAATCAGTGTTATTTAACGTTTGTTTCAACGCAGGAATTCACGCTTCCCGCAGGTGCAACCGGAAATTTAGATGTGCACGTTTACCCCGATGGGATTGAAGGTGCTGCCATTATTGAAGTATATGTCGAAGATAATGGAGACGAATCGAACAACGCAACTGGCGTTTATTTATTCAATCAGCCGCTTTCCACCCCCGAGCGCCTCAGCGAACGAATCAAAGTTTTCCCAAATCCCACTGTTGATTTTCTAAATATTGAAAATCCCGGAGAAGTGAACCGACTGGAATTTTACAGCATAGAGGGGCGGTTGATAAAATCGGTGCAAACCAATGGAAATGCCCAAATAGCCGTTGGCGATTTGGCGAGCGGAAACTACATTTTGAGAATGTGGGATAGAGACAATAATCAGGTTTCTTCCAACCTCCTGATGAAAGACTGAAAATAAACACAACGAACGAATTCTAAAATCCCGCAAAAGCGGGATTTTTTTTTTGGCGGGTCCGGAGTCTGACGAGGATTCATGCCCTATAAACCTATCATATAACTTAACCGCTAACTTCTTGATGTTGAATCAAGAGAGTTACGCGAAATCCCGAACTTGTTTCGGGGTAAGCGGAGCAATCCCGGACTCGTTTCGGGGTAAGCGAAGCAATCCCGCACTTGTTTCGGGGCTGTGTTCTCGCTAAAACACGCCCTTCTTGTCCCTTTTCTCACCGCACCCTCCGCCCTTCGGCGGAGTTCAAGCATCCGCCATTCGACGGAGCTCAAGCGTCAGCGCTATATTTTTAAATGATTTACGCAGAGTTAGCAGAGCCCCGAAACGAGTTCGGGATTTCGGGAAATGCTTAAAAAAGGACAACCAAAGCTCAAACTGATGTCCCGAAAGAAGTTCGGGATTTCGCGAAAAGCTCAAAGGAGTATCGCAAGCGATCAGTGAGAGGATAGATCAGAATTATTTACATTAATCTGGTTTCTCACAGCGTGCTTTAACGTGAAGAAAAAAGAGAAACATTAAGACATTAAGGTTCATTAAGGAAGCTGCCTGTTAAAGGCTTGCCGAAAATCTACTCCGCGCTATGGACTTAATGAACCTTAATACCTTAATGTTGGAAAAAAGAAAGATTCATTGGCAATTACAACCCGTTCGTCGGTGAGCTCGTCGTGCCTTTATGTGAAGAAATAAACAGAAACATTAAGGATCGCGATCGATCAGTGAGCTAAACCTCAGAATTTCTCTTTATAAGGTCTCATCTGAAACAGCCTGTCAAAATCTTTTTCCCGACTTAAATGGTTAACCCTATCAATTATTAAGGAGCTTTTTTTCACTCAATCGTAAGGGGTTCTGCAGCTCATCTAAGCTGATTTGCTTGTTTACAAAAGCCTTTTCAGCAATTCATCGGTACCCGAAGTAGCCGGCATTTTAATATGCTCAAACCCATCGGTATCTGCGTGGTCGAAGTTTCCGGGGTCGATAAGGTAAATTTTTGTGCCGGGAGGCGCGGCATAAGCAAGTCCGGCAGCGGGGTACACATTTAAAGATGTTCCAATTACAACCAGAATGTCTGTTTGCTTTACGCGCTCAAACGCTTTGTCTAGAGCGGGAACCATTTCGCCAAACCATACGATATGCGGCCTGAGCTGATGCCCTTTTGGGCACTTCATTCCAGCTTTTAGCCCTTCTGCCGGCATGGCCTGTATAAACGAATCGTCGCCGCTGCTTCGACATTTCGACAATTCTCCGTGGAGGTGTAAAACATTTGCAGATCCCGCTCGCTCGTGGAGGTTGTCTACGTTTTGGGTTATGATTTCTACCCGGTATTTTTTCTCGAGTTCAACCAAATTGAAGTGCGCCTTATTCGGATCTACCGTTTGCAATTGAGCCCATCGCGAATTGTAAAAGTCGAGCACTAATTCTCTATTCCTGGCCCAGGCTTCAGGGGTGGCCACATCTTCTATGGCGTATTTTTCCCACAGGCCACCCTGATCTCTGAAGGTGTCTATTCCGCTTTCGGCGCTAACTCCGGCACCCGTTAAAACTGAAACTGTTTTTTTGCCCATAAAACCCGTTTTTAACAATCGCTATTTTCATTCCCACATATTTTTACATTTGCTGGAATTCTTTTTAACGACGAACAATTGCGAATATACGAAGCGTTCAATTTCTGACTGATTAATTTTTTCTCGATACTTTCCATAAATGATAGAATACTTAAAGGGCGAACTGGTGGATAGAAGCCCAACTTCGAGCGTGATTGAAGTGAACGGTGTGGGGTATGTTTTCAATAACACCATAAACACATTCGAAGCACTCAACCAACAGAAAACCGTGCAAATATTTATTCACACGGCCATTCGGGAGGATGCACATACGCTATTTGGGTTCGCTACACAGGCCGAGCGCGCGATGTTTCGCAGTTTAATTTCGGTGTCGGGTATAGGTCCATCTTCGGCAATAGCGGCGCTATCGAGCTATAGCCCCAAGCAATTGCAGGAATCTATTATGCAGGGCGACGTGGCTAGCCTGAAGAAAATAAAGGGAATAGGAGCCAAATCGGCCGAGCGAATTATTGTTGATTTGCGCGACAAACTAGGTGGCGAGGAAGGTTATTTTGATAATTTTGGCGGCCAAAGCAATACGATCAGATCCGAGGCGTTAAGAGCATTGCGCAATCTGGGTTTTGACCAGCGCAAATCGCAGAAAATTGTCGACGAGACAATCAAAGCGAATGATGAATCGATAAGTATTGAAGATTTAATAAAGCTGAGCTTAAAGAGCTTATAGCTCGATTAAATGTAAAATTGGGTTTACGGGTAAAAAATATTTGGCAGACTCTTGTCGTTGCCGCGTTGTTGTTATTGGTTTGGTCTACAAATGCTTCTAGATCTTCCTATGATAAATCTGTAGTAAATCTACCGGAAGTTGTTGTTCTGCCGGTAGATTCTCCGGAGATAGACTTGCCATACCCCATTCAAGACGGCATCAACCCCTTTGGCGACAACGGAAGAATCAACCTTACCGACCCCAATAATGTCGACAATTTAATAGAATACGATCCCGAAACGGGAAAGTATTACTTCTACCAACGCATCGGAAACTCCATTGACTTCAAAAATCCTACGGTGATGGATTTTGAAGAATACATGGATTACATCAACCGAAATTCCGAGAGCGATTACTGGAAAGAAATTCGATCGGCAGATGCTTTGGCAAACGACGACGACGATGGACCCGACCCCTTTGCTCCGAGCCTCGAGATTAACAACAAGGTGTTTGATCGGATCTTTGGCGGAAATACAGTCGATATTCGTCCACAGGGTACGGCCGAGCTAACCTTCGGTGCGAATGTTAACAAGAACGAAAATCCCAGGATACCGGTTAACCAGCGAAGTATTACCACCTTTAATTTCGATCAGCGTATTCAGCTAAATGTGGTCGGAAATATTGGAGAAAAGCTGAAACTCACCACAAACTACAATACGGAAGCCACCTTTGACTTTGAGAACCAGACTAAAATTGAGTACACCGGTACGGAAGATGAGATTATCCAGAAAATTGAAGCGGGTAACGTATCCATGCCGCTCAGCAATTCACTTATATCGGGAAGTCAGAGCCTGTTTGGGGTAAAAACAGAATTGAAATTCGGACGCTTAACGGCCACCGCCCTTTTCTCTCAGGAGCGTGGCCAAAAAAAGGAAATCAATGTAGAAGGCGGGGCGCAAACGCAAGACTTCGAGTTCACTGTAGATAACTACGAAGCCAACCGACACTACTTTTTGAGCGGATACTTCCGTGCGCAATACGATAATGCGATGCGGAGTTTACCAACGGTGAATTCGGGAGCACAGATTACCCGAATAGAAGTTTGGGTGGTAAACCAAACGGCCAATGTAGAAGAGACCCGAAACGTTATTGGGTTTACCGATCTCGGTGAAGATGCGGAATATCAAAATCCGCAATACCCCGCGGATATCGGCGATAATCCGCTTAACAGATTTCCCGACAATTCGCAGAACCAACTTTACAGCCAAATGGCTGCCAATCCGCAGATAAGGAGTTTTACCAATTCATCTCAGGCTTTGTCGGGAGCTGGTTTGGTAAACGGTCGAGACTTTGAGCGCCTTTCCAATGCCCGTCAGCTTACTCCGGGTCAGTTCACCTACAATTCGCAGTTGGGTTTTATATCGCTAAACCAGGCCTTAAACAACGCCGAAGTGCTCGCTGTAGCCTACCAGTACACGCTAAACGGGCAAACCTATCAGGTGGGTGATCTGTCTAACGACGGTTTTGTATCGCCGGATGCGCTCTACCTAAAACTCCTGAAGAGTACTGTTGTAGATGTGCAAAACCCCCTGTGGGATTTGATGATGAAAAACGTTTATTCGCTCGGTGCTTTTCAGGTTAACCGCGATGAGTTTTTGCTAAATGTATGGTACAACGACCCGCAGGAAGGGGTAGACGTGCCGGTAATTCCCGAACCCCAGGTAGAAGATACGCCCCTGCTGCAGATTCTGGAGCTCGACAAACTCGACCAAAACCAAAACCCAACACCAGATGGCCGATTCGATTTCGTGGATCAGGCCGCCACTCAGGGCGGGACAATAAATGCAGAGAACGGTAGGATTTACTTCCCGGTAATAGAGCCTTTTGGTTCTCACCTGCGCGGACGGCTGGAAGAAGCTGGAGTGGAAGAGAGTCAAATAGAGCGAATTGTTTACCCGCAGCTCTACGATTCTACAAAGATCGTTGCGCAACAAAACTTTTTATACCTAAACCGATTTAAAATCCGCGGTAGCTACCGGTCTGCTTCGAGCGATGAAATTTCCCTGGACGCACTGAATATTCCCGACAAAAGGTAAATATTGGCGACGAACCCATGAACAATACGCTTTATGGGTTTGACGCGCAGTATCAGGATGAATCGCGATTGATTACCGAGTTGGTAGACGCCATACCCGGTATTAGCACCAAGGAAATTTCGAGTGTAGATGCATCGATTGAATTCGCTCACCTCCTTCCGGGCCACAACAAGGCCATTGGAGATAACGGAGCTTCCTATATCGATGATTTCGAAGGATCTGTTTCGCTTATCGATCTGCGGAACTTTGCTTCCTGGGGTCTGGCATCCATCCCGCAAGGGCAACCCGATTTATTTCCCGAAGCATCTCCTACCGACGATGTGTCTCTGGGCTATAACCGCGCGAATACCGCCTGGTACATCTTAGACCCATTGTTTTTCAGAGACAACAACCTTACCCCGGACAATGTCAATAACGACAGGCACTATCAGAGAGAAGTAACCGAGCGCGAAGTGTTTCCGAACCGGGAATTGCCGGCCGGTACGCCTGCGAATATTGCCACCCTCGATTTGGCGTACTACCCTTCGGAACGCGGCCCTTACAATTACGAAACCAGCGGATCGGCGCACTCTGCCGGTATAGAGCCCGAAACCGGTGAATTGGCTGATCCCCAGTCGAGGTGGGGTGGAATAATGCGCGCCATCAATACAACCGATTTTGAGCAAACCAACGTTGAGTTTATCCAATTTTGGGTGATGGATCCGTATAATGCGGACAACAGGCAATTTCTCGGCACCGAAGGTAACCCAACGGCAAAACTTTTGGTGAATTTGGGTAACGTATCTGAAGATGTGCTCAAAGATGGACAGATGAGCTTCGAGAATGGCCTACCGCTCGACCCCGATAATCCGGAAGGACTACTAACCAACGAAACCAACTGGGCTCGGGTACCCACAACCCAGAGCATTGTAAATGCATTCGACAATACCACAAATTCTAACGAGGCGCAAGATGTAGGTTTTGATGGGTACAACGATGCAGGTGAGCGCGAAAAATACGCCGACTTTTTGGAAGACCTGGCCGCAATACCGGGCGTAGCCCCGGCAGTTGTAGATGCTGCCAACGGCGACCCGTCTTCTGATAACTACCGCTTCTACCGCGGAAGTGATTACGATAATGAAGGAGCTGATATCATCGATCGGTACAAACAGTTTAATGGTTTTGAAGGGAATTCAATAACCACTCAAGACAGCCAGGAAGAAGGAAATAATTTTCCTACACAGGCCACCACACTGCCAACCACCGAAGACGTAAACCAGGATCTTACCCTAACCGAAGCCGAATCCTATTACCAGTATTCCATCGACTTGCCCGACCCTCAGGTTTCTCCGGGAGCCTGGCAGGTTGGAAACAACTACATTACCGATGTTACCGAAGGGGTTGACCCGGATGGCAGAACCGTAAACTGGTATCAGTTTAAAATTCCCGTTCGCGAAGGAAGGTCAATTAACAACATTCAGGATTTGCGCTCTGTTCGCTTTATGCGAATGGTAACTACGGGTTTCGACAGTCCGGTAGTTTTGCGCTTTGCACGGCTTGAGCTTGTGAGAGGAGAGTGGAGACGCTACAACGAATCCCTGAGAGAAGGAGAGTTTATACCTGGAGCACCCGGGCAAACTGAATTTGATATTCTGGCGGTAAACGTAGAAGAAAACAGTCAGCGTACCCCGCTTAATTATGTAACACCACCCGGAATTTCCAGGGAGATTGACGCGGGAACGGCCAACCTCCGAAGCCTGAATGAGCAATCGCTTGTATTGCGGGTGAGAAACCTCGGCGATGGCGACGCCCGGGCGGCGTTTCGAAGCATCAATATCGATATGCGGATGTACGGAGCCATGGAGATGTTTATACACGGCGAAACACTCGATATGATGCGCGAACTTGCATTTGCAGATTTAACCGTTTTTATCAGGCTGGGAACAGACTTTGATCAAAATTTTTACGAGTACGAAATACCCCTTACACCAACGGGATTGAATTCTTCGAGCACCCCTCAAAATATTTGGCCCGAAGAAAATAATATGGTCATTGAGTTCGACAAACTTCAGAGCGCAAAAAACAGTCGTAACCAGTCGGGTGTGCCCGATAATGAGATTTATGTGGAGTCGGATGGAGACAGGCGTATCAGAATTCGGGGTAACCCCGTTTTGAGTGCTGTCAGAACAGTAATGATTGGGGTGCGTAACCCCAATGCAAGTGGTAGCCCACTAAGTGGAAATATTTGGACCGAAGACGATGGGCTTCCGCAAAGCGGAGAAATTTGGGTAAACGAATTACGCCTCACTGACTTTAACAACGAAGGCGGCTGGGCGGCAGTTGGACGTGTAAATACGCAACTCGCAGATTTTGGTAACGTTTCGGTTGCGGCAAACATAAGCACGCCAAACTTTGGTTCGCTTGGAAGCCGGGTAGCCGAGCGACCACAGGAGCGAAGAATGGGCTACGATGCCAGTGCAAACCTGAATATGGGGGAATTTCTTCCCGAAGAAAGCGGAATCAAAATACCCGTATATATGAGCCAGGCCGAAGAAGTGGTTCTGCCCAAATTCGACCCACTCGCTCCCGACCTGGAGTTAGAAGAGGTAACCCGTGGCCTAACCCGCGAAGAGCGGCGCGAAGTGAGAAAGCGCTCGCAAACCTATACGCGAAGGCGAAGTTTAAACCTTACCAATATCCGGAAGGAGCGAACCGACAATACAAAAAAGGCGCAATTCTACGATATTGAAAACCTCAACGCAACTGTTTCTTACAACAGTCAGGAGTTTTACGATATAAATACCGCATTTGACAATCGCTATCAGTATCGGTTTGGACTCGGGTATAATTTCTCGGCAAAACCTAAAAGCTACAAGCCCTTCGCGCGAAGCAAGTTTCTGAGAAGTACGGATTATCTGGCTTTGATCAGAGACTTTAATTTTGCACTGGTGCCTAAAAATATCTCGTTTAGATCGGATATTAATAGAACCTACAACGAACAACAATACAAGAACAACAGCGACGTCTTTTCGTTCGATCAGCCCGTTTTGTACAATAAAACATTCAACTGGAATCGGGTTTACGATGTGCAACACGACCTAACGCAATCAATCCGACTCACTTATAGTGCAAACAATTTGTCGTATGTGCTCGAGCCTACGGGTAGGGCAGATGGAAGCACGCAGTACCGCGATTCCGTTTGGTCGAGCTTACTGAGCTTCGGAGAGAATATCAATTTTAGTCAAAATGTAACAGCCAATTACAAACTACCGATCAGTAAAATTCCAATCTTAGATTGGATTTCTGCCGACGTCCGTTATTCCGGTGCCTATAATTGGCAGCGCGCTGCATTTAGCCAGGACTCCCTTGGAAACACCATTCAAAACTCGCGTGCCATTTCAATCAACGGCCAGTTTAATTTCCTAAGCCTTTATAATAAGGTCGGGTTCTTCAAGGATGTCAACGACAAGTTTCAACGACAGAGCCGTGCAGGTGGACGCTCGCTAACACGTGGCAGAGGTAGAGGCGGAAAGGAACAAGAGGAAGAAGAAGAAAAGGAAGACAAAGACGACGAGAATAAGATTGGCCCCCTCGATTACTTTGCGAAACTGTTAATGAGCTTGAAAAACATTACGGTAGTGTACACCCAAAACGAGGGAACCTTTTTACCCGGGTACAATCAGGAGTCTAATATCATCGGGATGAATCCGGGGTTTTCGGCTCCGGGTATAGATTTCGTTCTGGGGCATCAAATTGCCGATTTTAATCGCGAAGCCGCTTTACGCGGATGGCTGGTTGAGAACGAGTTTATCAATCAACAATATATGGAAACCTACACCGAAGACTTTAATTTGCGCGTTAATTTCGAACCGCTTCCAAATCTTCGCGTGGAGTTCAATTCCATTAGAAGCAAATCTTTAAACGACGGATCATTTTACAGATTCAATAACGACCTGCAGCAATACCTGGAAGACAGCCGTTTTGAAAGTGGAAGTTTTAGCATTTCGCTGCTCACCTTGAACACCATCGGGGACGACCCGTTAGACGTCTGGAACGATTTCTTGGAGAACCGGCCAGCCGTTTCAAACAGGCTTGCAGTAGAAACCGGTTTCTCTACGCCAAACTCGAGTGTGCTGGATGAAGACTACGCCGAAGGTTTCGGGTCCACATCGCAACAGGTTGCTATACCTGCATTCGTTGCTGCATTTAGCGGGCAAGATCCGGAGAATGTGAACCTTACCATAGAAGATTATTCTTTGCTAGATGCGATAAGGAATCCGAGCTGGACAGTGAACTACGACGGCTTGTCGAAGATCCCGGCAATCAAAAAAATATTTAGAAATATTACCCTGAGCCACTCTTACCGAAGCGTATTTAGCGTAAATAATTTCACCACGAATTTTGCCGCCGGAACGGGAGTTGACGGAGAACCCCTCCGCGATAACTCCGAAGAGCAAAATATTATACCAGAGCGACAAATAGCGGCGATTTCGATCTCAGAACAACTCAGTCCGTTAATTAAAATTGACGTAACCTGGCAGAATTCACTGATCACCAATTTTGAGATCAACAGGAACCGAACATTGACTTTCAGCACATCAAACTTTCAGCTCACAGAGAATAGGAGCGATGAAATAGTACTCGGGCTGGGCTATCGCTTTCCCGATGTGGAAATTAAGTTGGGCGGGAAAAAGCGAAAGAGCGACCTGAATGTACGCGCCGATTTGAGCATTCGCGATACCGAAATGGTGGCGCGCCGAATGGTAGAGGGAACAAACCAAATTACTTCGGGTCAAAACCTTATTTCGCTCAAAACAGCCATTGATTATGTGATATCTGACAGGTTGAATATCAGGGCGTTTTACGATCATCAGATTAACGAGCCCAAAGTTTCTATCTCATTCCCTACGTCCAATATAAACGCTGGTATATCTTTGCGCTTTACCTTAACACAATAATTTATTAAATACCCCCTACCGAATGAACGTTCCAAACGAATTGAAATATACAGAAGATCACGAGTGGATTAAGATTGACGGCAACATCGCTACAATTGGCATTACCGATTACGCGCAAGGCGAACTTGGAGATATCGTTTTTGTAGAGATCGAAACCGAAGGCGAAGACCTCGACGAGGGTGAAGTTTTCGGCACCATAGAAGCGGTAAAGACTGTTTCAGATCTTTTTATGCCCATTGCAGGTGAAGTTGAATCATTTAATTCAGAACTCGAGTCGAACCCCGAATTGGTAAACGAAGATCCATACGGAAAGGGCTGGATGATAAAGATTAAATTTGAAGGTGAGCCCGGCGAAGCTTTGCTCGATGCCGATGCTTACCGGGAAGTAATCGGTTAATTGAAAGCTTTCTTCAAAACCTACCGGGCAGCTCTTATCTGGGCTGCCTTTATTCTTTTGCTCTGCGGGATTCCAGGCAAAGACCTGCCCAATATTGATATCTGGGATATCAATATCGAAGACAAACTTGCACATATGGGCGTGTTTGGTGTACTCGCCTTTCTCGCCGTTTGGAGTATGTACAGGAATCCGGGAACTGCTGTGTCGATTAAAAATCTGATTTTTCTTGCAACTTTAGGCGCAGCTTATGGCGGATTAACCGAATTGTTGCAGGGCTGGCTTTTTCCTTCGCGGTTTGCGAGCATTTCTGATTTTATTGCAGATGCCATCGGAATGGTTTTAGGCACACTCTTTGCAAATTGGTACTTCTCAAAACAGTCAAACCAATAGCATCGGGTGTATGAAGTTGGTTTGAGTTAAAACCACACACCGTGATGAACAAGAAATCAAAAGAAAGCGACCTCGAAAAGTGGCGCATGCCTCTTTTTCTGCTGGGAATTTCATTTTCCGCAGCGCTTGTGCTAAGTGCCTTCGAGTGGAGAACCCCTAACCATTACCAGTCGGTCGATGAGATTGGCGAGTTCAATACCTTTGAATTGCCTCCTGAACCCATTCTCGCTTCGGTGCCGAGACCTCCTGAGCCGCCCACGCAATCAAAACCCAATCCCGATAAATTAATTTTAGTCGATAAACCAACGCCCAAACCTGTGGCTCCCGATGATGCGAATAAGGATTTGAGTGCAGATCCAATTCTAGAGCCCATCGACTTTCCACCTGAAAAATATACCGAAGAACCGGTGGCGCCAAATACCCCGATAGATCATCCGGATGTTTACCCCGAATTTCCCGGCGGCGATGCCGGATTATTTGGCTATTTGAAATCGAATACCCGTTTTCCGCAAATGGAAAGAGATGCCCGCATGCAAGGGAAAGTTTACGCAGAATTTGTGGTAAACGAAAAGGGAGAAGTAGAGCAAGTGAAAATTCTTCGAGGTTTAGCCGCGGGATTCGACCGGGAAGCCGTTCGCGTTATTTCGGGGATGCCAAATTGGAAACCCGGTTTGCAAAACGGTGAACCCGTTTCCGTTAGGTATCGTTTGCCTATTCACTTTGTTCTGAAAAACTAATTAACATTTTTAGGCATAGAGTTTGATTTAATTTTTAGCGTAAAAAAAACACCAAAAACTAGAAGATCTTTTATATTTTCGCTGAACTGGTTAAAAACCTAAACCATGGAACAAAAAAAGAGTAACGAAGCAGATTTGGAGAAAAGGAGAATACCCTTAATCATAATGGGTGTTTTGTTTTCTACCGCACTTGTATTAGTGGCATTTGAATGGAAAACATACGAAACCAAAGCCGGTTCGCTCGGCGAGTTGGATGTAGACCTCGTGGAAGAGGAAATTATCCCTGTTTCGCAACAGCAGCCGCCACCCCCACCGCCACCTCCCGCTCCTACAACGGTTATCGACATTGTAGAAGACGAAAAAGAGATTGAAGAGGAGTTGGTTGTAGAAGATTTGGAAATTGACGAAGACACCGAAGTCGAGTTTATTGAAGAAGTAGAAGAAGAAGTGGAAGAAGAGCAGGTGTTCTCAATAGTTGAGGAAATGCCTTCTTTTCCCGGTGGAGATGAAGCGCTTTTAAAATTTCTCGGAAAGAATATTAAATATCCCGCTATTGCCAAAGACGCCGGAATCCAGGGTACAGTTTACGTTACTTTTGTTGTAGATGAGAAAGGCAACGTAAATGATGTAAAGGTTCTCCGCTCTATCGGAGGCGGTACCGACGAAGAAGCGATAAGAGTAGTGGAGAGCATGCCTAAATGGAAACCTGGAAAGCAAAGAGGTAAGGCCGTTAAGGTGCAGTATAATCTGCCCATTCGATTTACGCTGCGCTAGTAGATAGAGCTAAAACTTTAGAAAACCCGTATTTCACAAGATTTACGGGTTTTTTTATTGCCAACAAAGCATCCCTCCTACGTGGCTAGTCTTAAATCTTGTTTATTTTTGAAAAAATTTAAAGAATGTCTAAAAAAGTAGCGCTAATAACCGGAGTAACCGGTCAGGATGGCGCCTATTTATCCGAGCTATTGCTTCAAAAGAATTACGAAGTTCACGGCATTAAGCGCAGGAGCTCTCTATTTAATACCGATAGGGTAGACCACCTTTACCAGGATCAGCACGAAAGCGATGTAAATTTCATTCTCCACTACGGCGATTTAACCGATGCTACAAACCTTATCAGAATTGTGCAGGAGGTTCAACCCGATGAAATATACAACCTCGCGGCCATGTCTCACGTGCAGGTGTCTTTCGAAACGCCCGAATACACCGCAAATGTCGATGCCATGGGAACGCTGCGGATTTTAGAAGCCGTGCGAATTCTCGGACTGGAATCAAAAACCAAAGTATACCAGGCATCTACGAGTGAGCTTTACGGAAAAGTTCAGGAAGTTCCGCAATCCGAGAAGACACCGTTTTATCCCCGAAGTCCTTACGGGGTGGCTAAGCTATACGCGTATTGGATTACCAAAAACTACCGCGAGGCTTACGGGATATTTGCGAGCAACGGAATTCTTTTTAACCACGAAAGTCCCCGCCGTGGAGAAACTTTTGTAACGCGAAAAATTACCCGGGCGGCGGCGCGAATCAAGCTGGGCCTTCAGGATAAAGTTTACCTCGGCAATATGGATGCAAAAAGAGATTGGGGCCATGCCAAAGATTTTGTCGAAGGAATGTGGCGCATTTTGCAGCACGATGTAGCTGACGACTTTGTGCTCGCAACCGGCGAAACGCGATCGGTTCGCTATTTTACCGAAAGGGCCTTTGCCGAAGTGGGCATTGAATTAGATTGGAAAGGGAAAGCTGAAGCGGAAAAGGGAATCGACCGGAAGACGGGAAAAATTCGTGTGGAAGTAGACCCAAAATACTACCGACCAACTGAAGTAGATTTACTTATTGGCGACCCTTCCAAAGCCAAAAAAGAATTAGGGTGGTCGCATTCTTATACGCTCGACGCGCTTATTTCGGAAATGGTAAGCGCAGATTTAGCGCTATTTAAAAGAGACAAATACCTCATAGACGGAGGTCATAAAGTCATGAATTATAACGAGTGATTTGAACAGACAAGACAAAATATACATTGCCGGCCACAATGGAATGGTTGGAAGCGCTATTTCAAGATCCCTGAAAAATAGCGGATACAGAAATTTAATTGGGAAATCGTCTTTAGAGTTAGACTTGAGGCGACAAAGCGATGTGGAAGCTTTCTTCCAAAAGGAACGCCCCGAATACGTTATTCTCGCGGCCGCCAAAGTAGGAGGCATAAAGGCAAATAACACCTACAGAGCGGAGTTTCTTTACGATAACCTTATTATGGAAGCCAACATCATTCACGCCGCTCATAAAAATGGCGTGAAGAAGTTGCTCTTTCTCGGTTCTTCCTGCATATATCCAAAGTTTGCAGATCAACCAATGAAGGAAGATTCCCTGCTTACGGGAGCGCTTGAGCCGACGAACGAGCCGTACGCTATCGCAAAAATTGCCGGGATAAAACTCTGCGAATCTTATCGCGATCAATACGGGTGCAATTTTATTTCGGCTATGCCGACCAACCTTTACGGGCCAAACGACAATTACGACTTGCAAAACTCGCACGTGCTCCCCGCAATGATACGGAAGTTTCACGAAGCCAAAATGGAGGAGAAATCATCGGTAGAAATTTGGGGAACGGGTAGTCCCAAACGCGAATTTCTCCACGTAGATGATTTGGCAATTGCCTGCGTTCACCTCATGGAAAACTACAACGAAAGACAATTTGTAAATGTGGGAACAGGGGAAGACATTTCAATTAAAGACCTGGCTTTGATGGTGAAAGACGTTGTTGGGTTCGAAGGTCAACTCGAATTCGATACGTCTAAACCAGATGGTACCCCGAGAAAACTAATGGATGTCTCCAGAATCAAGAGCTTCGGATGGAGCCCGTCCATTTCTTTGCGGAACGGCATAGAGCACGTTTACAAAGCCTACGTTCAGGAACATGATGGCCCTCGTTCGTAAAATAGCGATAGTTTTGGTTTTCGGGTTTTTGGCAAACCCGGTTTTGGCGCAGGATTTTTATCTGCCCGTAAATGAGCTCTCACTTCTCAGGCTGGAAAGGGCAGAATTACACCGCGCTCAAGGTGCGCATTTTGGCTTTAAGCCCACTTCATCGCGAAATATGGATTTTTCGGAAGTGGCCGGACTCGGCAGAGATACAACTACTTATAAAAACTGGATAAGTGCAAAGCTTTTTGGGGAGCATTTGCTTCAGCTAGACAAAAAGGACTTTAGAGTAAATGCCGATTTCATTTTTGATTTTGGATACGGGCGAGAAACCGAAGCCCCTGGCGCCGAATTGTCGAGTACATTTACCAATACTCGTGGATTTGCCGTTTCGGGACAAATCGGCGATATGGTGTATTTCTACACCGATTTCAGGGAAAATCAGGCTCGTTTTCCAACCTATTTAAGCGACTTTGTAGATTCTACCGGTGTAGTTCCCGGAAACGGAAGAGTGAAGCCCTTTAAAGAAGACGGCTACGATTTTAATATGGCGAGCGGGTATGTGGGTATACGTGCAGCCGATTGGCTCGATTTGAGCTTTGGCCATTACAAGCAGTTTGTCGGGCACGGCCATCGTTCACTTTTGATGTCCGACAACAGTTTTAATTTCCCTTTCGCCTCTTATGAAATGAATTTTTTCGGGGGAAAACTGTCGTATCGCTATTCCTTGTCCATACTCCAAAATCTGGATCGACTCCCGCCGGGCGACGCACCCGAATCGCTGTTATTCCTTGTCCATACTCCAAAATCTGGATCGACTCCCGCCGGGCGACGCACCCGAATCGCTGTTTAAGCGCAAGATGATGTCGCTTAATTACATCAGTTATAAACCGGTGAAACAACTTGAAGTTGGCCTTTTTGAGTCGGTAATCTGGAAGCGATACGACGATTCTACAGGCACGGAACCCTCTAATTTCAACGCCTTGAATCCAGTGCCTTTTGCCAATACTGCGGTTCACGGCCTGGGCGATATAAATGCCAACGCCCTGGTAGGATTGAATATTGCTGTTCACCCAACCCGATCAATTTCCGTTTACGGTCAGGCTATGCTTGATGATATAAATTCAGAAAACGATAAGTTTGGATACCAGGTTGGCGGTGTGTACCGAAATATTCTAAACCGAATTGATTTGCGTGCCGAATACAATACGGTTTCCCAAACGGCTTATGCCAATGAAGATCCACTTCAGGGGTATACCCATTTCAATCAGCCCCTTGCCCATCCGTTTGGAGCTGGGTTTGAAGAGATTTACCTTTCGGTAAAATACGATCACAAGAGATTTTTAGCAGATTTCACGGCGGTATGGGCCAATTTTGATGCTTCGGGAAGAAACCCGCTCACTTCGCCGGAGCTCGCTGTGAGTTCTACTGCCGGTAGCCTGGAATACCAGGACGTGAAATTTGCCTACGTGTTTAACCCGCGCACGAATATGCAGGTGTATGCGGGTATAACAAACCGAAATGAAATGAGAGGTAGTGCTGAATTCCAAAATCAATTTTGGTACTTTGGTATCCGAACGAATCTGGCAAACACGTATCGGGATTTTTAATTTAACCATTCGAGATGAAGGAGATTATTCTGGGTTTTATTACTTCGTTTTTTGTGGTTCTGCTGGCTACACCCTCGCTTATTAAAGTGGCTAAAATGAAGCACCTGGTAGATGAACCCAGCGAGGCCAGAAAGCACCATACTACGAGCAAACCTACCATTGGCGGTATCATTATTTTCGCGGCGAGCATCTTTGCTTACGCACTTTGGTTTCCCTGGGATAACATGACCTATTTTGGAAGTCCGCTAGACTTCAAAGAGTCTGTCAAAGAGTTCAAGTTTCTCATCGCCGCTTCTATTCTCATCTTTTTTATCGGTGTTAAAGATGATATTATCGGTGTAGCTCCGGTAAAAAAACTGGTTTCACATATCATTGTAGGTTTTATCCTCGTGCTTATGGCCGATGTTCGTATTTACGGGCTGCACGGTGTTTTTGGCGCCGACTTAATGCCCTACGAAGCAAGTGTTCTACTGTCTGTTTTTACCTACATCGTGGTGGTAAACGCCTTTAATTTAATCGACGGAAGCGATGGATTGGCGGCTGGTGTGGGCTTTATTGCATCCTGCTTTTTTGGCGTCTGGTTTTACGCCACTTCGCAACTTCCCCTGAGTTTGCTGTCGTTTATTCTAGCCGGTTCCCTTCTGGCATTTCTCGTATTTAATTTCAGCCCGGCTAAAATTTTTATGGGCGACTCCGGATCGCTGTTTATTGGAGCGCTTACATTCGTACTCGCCGTAAAGTGCATCCAAACCGATACCGCAATTGTACCCCAAATGGTCGATGGCTTGTCTGCACCCGTTTATGCAATGGCAGTTCTGGCCTATCCCCT
>JAIVHP010000406.1 GCA_020201045.1 Flavobacteriales bacterium | reverse complement strand
CCAAAGCCAAACAAAAGCGATGATGACAGAGTCAATCAGCGCAAAAGATCAAATGAATGGGGCATCTAACCCCATCCATTTGAGCCAAACAAAAGCTCAGAATCCAGATGTAATCTGTGCAAATTAATGACCAATAAGTAACATATTCTGGTCAGCGTTATTCAGGCATGCTCAAAGCATAACTCATAACTTATAACCCATCACTCATAACTTTTTTAAACCTCCCACAAAACCTACCGCGCTCGCAAACCCACTCCGCCATCTCTTGCTCTTGCTCAAAACTCTTGCTGAGTTTTCTTGCTGTCTTTGTAATCATCTCTCCGCTTTTCGGTCTTTAAGACCAATTTGATTCCTTAACTTTGCGGCGTTTTGAAAAACATCGGTAAACATATCGGTTTAGTGGCCTTGTTTGTGGCGAGCGTTCTCCTGGTAAATCAAGGGAGCTTGCACCAGGTGATTCACCACGGTGTGCTGCAAACCGAAGAGCACGAGCACGGTGACGACAATCACCACCACGAGCTGGGGTGCAAGGGACACGACGACCCTGACCGCAGCAGCTTTTGCATGCACGAATCGCTCTGTGAATGGTGCACCATTTTTTCGTCTAAAACGTTTTACACCCTGGTTGATTGGGAAAATGCTTCCTTTCAACTCTCTTCCCAAAGACTTTTATCGGGCTACCTAAGCCCACTCCTCTCGTATGAGATAGACCAACCCGCCACCCGCGGTCCGCCCGCTATTGCCTGATTTAAAGTCAGTTCCACCGAGTGCGCTACACCTTTTATCTGTTTTTATATCTGATATTTAACATATATCAGAAATAAATTGATTTAGTGATAGGATAGCTGTACGCATAAAAAAGCGCTGACGCTTGAGCTCCGCCGAAGGGCGGAGGAGGCTCTGCGAACTCCGCGAATTACTCTGCGAGCTTTGCGTGAAATGCGCCACATCTCAATGGTTCACGCGGAGATCGCTCAGGATGCGCAAACGCTTGAGCTCCGCAGAATTGCGGAGGGACGCAGAGAGACTCGTGCCACAGCGTAATCAAATTTTACTCTGTGTTTTGATTCTCGTTGAAAAAAAAAATTAAGAAACTAGGGGCTTTAGGAGCTGCGTAAATCATTTAAAAAATAGCGCTGACGCATTTTCTTCGCCGGATGGCGGAGGGGGTCGGAGAGCCCCGAAACAAGTTCGGGATTGCTTCGCTTACCCCGAAACGAGTTCGGGATTTCGTGAAATTCTCCTGGCTCAATATCAGGAAGTTAGCGATTAAGTTATATGATAAGTATTGTCTATTCTCAATTTTAATTTATGCCGAATGCACTAAGAGCTATTCTATGGCTCTTTTTGATGCTATCTGCTATTGGCGGAATGGCTCAAAGTACATGCGATTTTAAACTTTCCGGAACGGTTATCGACGCAGATAATGGTAAAGGGCTCGCCTATGCCAATGTTTTTCTGGTAGAACCGGGTCGGGGCGTTGCCACAGATTCACTTGGGAATTTTGCGATTTCCGGCCTGTGCGAAGGCGTGTACAATGTAAAAGTCTCTCACATTGGGTGTAACCCCTTGAAATTAAAGGTTTCCATCCCAAATAGCGAACCTTTGACTATTGAAATGACCCACGACGACCACGTACTCGAAGCCTATGAAGTGGTAGACGAGCGCCACCACAGGGAACACCTTTCTCATATGGTGGTGAAATCTGCCGAAATAGAATCCAGGTCGGGGCTGCAAATGGCCGAGCAAGCCGCGCTTATTCCGGGCGTGAGCACGCTGAATACGGGAAACAATATTTCCAAACCCGTTTTTAGAGGCTTGCACAGCAATCGGCTAATTGTACTAAACAACGGCATAAGGCAGGAAGGTCAGTATTGGGGATCGGAGCACTCGCCCGAAATTGATGCCTATGTGGCTTCGGAGTACGAAGTGGTAGAAGGTGCCGACGCGCTGAGGTATGCTTCCGACGGAATAGCCGGAATTCTGCTGGTGCATCCGCCCGATGTGTTTAAACACGATTCACTTCGCGGGTCTCTTCAATCGTCGCTTTCCACAAATGGAAGGGGCGGTTCGGTATCGGGTGAGTTGAGCGGGAAAGTATTGAAAAATCTCCCGCTGTACTTCCGGGTGCAGGGAACGGCCAAAAAGCTGGGCTGGATAAAAACACCGGATGCCTATCTGAGAAATACCGGAGTAGAAGAGCTAAACGGCTCTTATGCGCTGGGCTGGAAGGGAAACAACTGGCGGGCTGAAGTTTTTTACAGCAATTTCAACCAGAAAATAGGCCTGTACCGCTATTCGCACCTGGGTAATTTATCTGATCTGGCAGAAGTTTTAAACGGACGGCCACAGCCCGATACCCTGGATTTTTCTTACGATATCGAGCGTCCATTTCAGGAAATTTCGCACGAGTTGTTTAAGGCGAAGCTGGAAGTGGATTTGCCGGGAAACGAACAGGTGGGCTTTGTATATGCCCGACAGTACAACGGACGGTCTGAGTACGATATCCACGCCGGGTTTAACACCCCCGCGTCGGTGCCGCAATTAGACTACGGCCTAACTACTCACCTGGGTGAGGCTACCTGGAAGCATAGAATCGGCCGGTTGGAAGGGACCTTTGGCGCCAGCGGAATACTGCGGCGGAATAATTTTCGGGGAAGGGGATTTATGCCCAATTACAAGAACCGAAACTTTGGAATCTTTTTAACCGAAAGGCAGCAGCTTGAGAGCTGGGAGATGAAATACGGAGCGCGATACGACTGGTACTCGGCCGATATTTTTGGTCCGGTGGGAAGTGTGGAGAATCCATTTTCGCTCAGCTTTCAGGGACTGGCCGCTGCCGTAAACGCGCGAAAGGAAATAAAGAATGGAGATATTGGACTCTCGTTGGGAACCCAATGGAGAGCGCCGGCGGTAAACGAGTTGTTTTCGCAGGGGCTGCACCACGGCGTGAGCGCCATCGAGCAGGGCAATCCCAATTTAGGTCCTGAGCGCTCGTACAATGCATCGGCAACACTGCGAAAATCGTACAACCGAAGCC
>JAIVHP010000183.1 GCA_020201045.1 Flavobacteriales bacterium | reverse complement strand
ATTCTGGTCTGAGTGGCTCGCCAAAAACCCCGAAAAGCGCAAGACGCTGGAACTGGCTCGTAAGATTGTGGAGAACATGCCATCTGCTCAGCATCACCTCTCCGACGATGAAATTCTGAACATCACTGCCGGCATAGAAGAAGGAATAGACCACGCTGATGCGGATGCAGAATCATCTACCACAGCCGCTCATATTATCCCAATCAGCGCCCAGGCAACTACCAAATCCATGCGTGGCAAGGAAACCGGAACATATAAAAAGTGGCTGGCTTACGCAGCGGCAGTGGTCGTATTGGTTGCAAGCAGCTATTTCGCATTAATTCAGTTCGACAACCCGGGTAATACAACGGACCACTATGTGACTATGGAAACTCCACACGGTCAGAAAACGCAGATTAAATTACCCGACGGCTCAAGCATTTGGCTCAACGCCGGAAGCTCGGTAAAATACCTGGAGCACTTCTCTAATACAAACCGCCAAATAGAATTAGAAGGCGAGGCCTACTTTGAAGTAGCCCGCGATACGAGCAGGCCGTTTACTGTTTTTGCCGGAGGCCTTTCTACAACCGCATTGGGTACTTCATTTAATATCTCGAGTTACCCCGACGATAATTTGGTAGACGTAAACCTGATTACCGGAAAGGTGCAAGTTGAGCAAACAGAACGTCCGAACAACGAACCGATTATGCTCACTCCGGGCCTTGGTGCTCAACTGAATACCAGCAGCAACGCGATTACACGCACCACCTTCGAGCTCGATAAAGCAAGTCAATGGAAAGATGGGATCATTGAATTTGAAGCCGCTTCGTTTGAAAAAATTGAGAAAACGCTTGAACGCTGGTATGCAGTTGATATCACGTGCACCAACGAATCAAACCATCAGTGGAGCTACAACGGCCAGTTCGACAACGAAGATTTGGCTTTGGTGCTGCGCAAAATCGCACTAACCGAAGATTTTGAGTATGAAATGGATAAGAACCGAATCGAAATCACTTTTAACCGCTGAATAGAATTGACAGCATGCTTATTAATTAACCTATAAACCACATGAAACCTACATCAAATCAATGTATTTCGGTCTACTGGCGCTTAGCAAAAACGGGGTTGAGCCTCATGTTTTTCGCCCTTTTGATGGGAGCAGCCCCAAACGATGGGCAGGCACAGCAGCCTGATGAGCAGTACGCAACCATTTCGAAAGACTCGGCCAAAGAACTGGGAGAAACGCCTGTGCGCAAATACATGCAGCAGGTAACGCTAGATGCAAACTTTGTGAATGCGGGCATTCTCGATGTATTTGCGCGCATTGAAAGCCAAACCCAATTCAAGTTTTCGTACGACAACAACGATATCAACAAAAATCTGCGCTTCAATATTGACGCGCAGGGCATGACGGTGAGCAATGTGCTATCCATTATTGCCAATCAAACATCACTTTCGTTCAAGCAGATGAACAACGATATTATCGTGCGTTTCAAAAAGCAAAAGGATGAGCCCCGCGAAGAAGCCATTGAGAAAACCATCACGGGTACCATTACAAACGTAGAAGGCTACACGGTACCCGGGGTAAATGTAGTTCTAAAGGGAACGGCCATAGGTACCGTTACCGATATAGACGGAAAGTTTGAACTCACCGTGCCCGACGACGCGGACACATTGATCGTATCGTATATAGGTTACGTTACGCAATACATTCCGATAAACGACCGGACCACTATTGATGTAGTAATAGAAGAAGACATACAGGCACTCGAAGAGTTTGTGAAAATAGGATACCAAACAGTGCGCAAAAGCGATCTTACCGGTGCGGTTTCGGTAATAGACACCAAGAAAGCAAGTGCGATCAGTACAAACTCAGTGGTAGAATCACTGCAGGGGCTGGCTCCAGGGGTTACCGTAAGAAACGGCGGGCGTCCCGGCCAAATGGGAACTATAGAAATTCGGGGTATTGGTAGTTTCAGAAATGCAGCCCCACTTTATGTGATAGATGGGATGTACGCCGATCCGAACGCGACCATAAACCCCAACGACATTGAAAGCATCCAGATTTTGAAGGATGGTTCAGCAGCGGCCATTTACGGATCTCGCGCCGCCAACGGTGTGGTTATTATCACCACCAAAAAAGGCCAGGAAGGCCCCACCAAAGTAAATGTAAACGCCAAGGTAGGCCTACAGCAATTGCCCAAGAGATGGGATGTGATGAATAGCCGTGAGTTTGCAGCCATGCAACGCATGCAGTACGAAAACTCGGGGGTTACGCCACCGTCGAGTGTAAGTACCGATTTCGACCCAAGTATTGATACAGACTGGCAAGATGAAGGTTTTCGTCCCGGGCATATGCAAGATTACAACGTGTCGCTATCAGGTGGCTCAAAAAACAGCTCCTATATGGTATCGGGTAGTTGGTTTGAAAATTCCGGGGTTTTAATCGGAAACGAGTTCGAAAGAGCCAGCTTGCGCATTAACAGTACTTCTGAAAAAGGCATGTTCTTTTTTGGCGAAAACTTACTCCTCACCCACACCACCGAGGAGTTTCCCGCAGAAGGAAACGCTTTTTACGATCTTCCACAGATGTTACCCATTATTGATGTTCAAAACCCAGATTACGTAGACCCGGACCTAAACCCCGAAGGTTGGGGTTTTGGATCTCCCGATGCCGTGACGTATGCATGGAACTATCCGGCTATCAATTCGCTGAATAAAACCTACAATACCTTCGCGAAAATCGTGGGTAATGCTTACGCCGGATTGAACTTTACAGACTACCTAAATTACAAGTTCAACGTAGGGGTGGAAGCCAGCTTTGACCGCAGCAAAAACATCCGAAAAGACGGAATTCGATCTTACGCGCAATCGCCCGTGCCCAATAGTGTTACCGATACCCGCGGCCAGTTTACGAGTATCTTGATGGAACACACTGTAAACTTCGATAAAAAGTACGGGCGACACGAAATCAACGCGGTAGCTGGGTTTACCCAACAAGAAACCAACGTAAACTACACCACGGGTGGTCGTACAGATATGCTTCAATTCAATGACGAATAC
>JAIVHP010000278.1 GCA_020201045.1 Flavobacteriales bacterium | reverse complement strand
CGACCTAGACGCGTACACCCCCCTTTACAACCGGTTCAAAAAATACTTCAGCTACATGAACACGGGCTTTGTGGGGAAGAAATACACCATACCCGCATACAACGGCGGACTCTTTAAGCCCGATACCCTACTCGATGAGCTCACCATAAGCGATGACGTGCTCTACCGCCACACGCTCAAGCTGAGCGAATACGATTTCCAAACCGAAGTAGATGTCAATATTCTCGGCCACATCTTTGAACACAGCCTGAACGACATTGAAAATGTGCGCGCACAACTAGCCGGCGAAACGGTAGACAAGAGCAAAACCAAGCGCAAGAAAGACGGGGTATTCTACACGCCCAAGTACATTACCAAATACATTGTAGACAACACCGTTGGCCGACTTTGCGAAGAGAAGAAAGCCGAGATTGGCATTGAAGATGCCGAATTTAGCAAGAGCCGAAAGGGACGAAAGAAGGCCACCCTGGAGCGGCTCGACAAGCAACTCAAAGACTACCGCACCTGGCTGCTAGGCATTACCATCTGCGATCCCGCTTGCGGCTCGGGGGCCTTCCTCAATCAGGCGCTCAACTTCCTGATAGTCGAACACCGTTATATAGACGAGCTGGAAGCCCAACTCTTGGAAACGCCCATGATCTTTCCCGATGTGGAGAGCCGCATTCTGGAGCAAAACATCTACGGAGTAGACATTAACGAGGAGAGCGTGGAAATAGCCCGACTAAGCCTCTGGCTGCGCACCGCCAAAAAGGGCCGAAAGCTCAACTCCCTGAGCAACCACATAAAAGTGGGCAACAGCCTTATTGACGATCCCGCCGTAGCCGGCGACCTGGCCTTCGACTGGGAAAAGGAGTTTCCCGAGGTATTTGCCAAAGGAGGGTTTGATGTGGTGGTGGGGAATCCGCCTTATGTTGATATAAAAGGTATGGATAAGAATGTTGTTGATGCCATGTTCGATACATATTCAACATGTCAGAATAGAATAAATCTTTATTCAGTATTTCTGGAAAAGGGATATCACATTATCAGTAATCAAGGTTATCTCTCATTTATCATCCCAAACTCGATACTTGTAAACTCTTCATATAGAAAGATCAGAGCTTTATTGTTGAAGGATGTAACTTCGATAGTTAAGCTTCCTGATCATGTTTTTAAAGACGCAATAGTTGAAACGATCATTTTCGAATTAAAAAAGCATTCTAATACCGGACAAGTAGGCGCTATAGTTCACTCTAAGGACGAAATCATAACTTCAGTAGACATTTCGCTACAAAGAATTATTGATAAAGATGATTGGTCCGAAAATAACGGTTATAACTACAATATTTATGTCTCAAGAGATCAGTTAAAAGTTCTAAACAAAATCCGTAAGTCCGGTCAAGAACTTGCAAGTATAGCAGATTTCTCTTTGGGAATTACTCCCTACGATAAGTATAAAGGCCATACAGCAGAAACAATTAAGAACAAGAAATTTCATTCCAAAACAAAATTGAGTGATTCATACAAACCACTTATATCAGGTGGAAATATTTGGCGACATTTTATTTCGGATGCGATTTCAGAGTACATCAATTACGGAGAATGGCTTGGAGCAACACGTGAAGAGCGTTTTTTTACTGAGCCAAGAGTAATAGTGCGTCAGATTGTTTCCGGAAATCCTCCTCGTATTTATGCGGGTTACACCGATCAAAGCCTATACTTTACCCAGATTGGTTTTGCAATCATTCCAAAAGATCCAAAAACGCTGAATCCTTATTTGCTTTCTGCATTACTGAACTCAAGGCTTCTAAATTTTTACCACAAGTACAGATTTCTAGATTTGGAAAAAGAATTGTTCCAAAAAGTATTGATTGCCAATTGCAAAAAGTTTCCTATTGTCCATCATTTGGATGTAAACCTGGAATCTGAAATAATTGAAGCAGTTAGAATCACAATTGAAAAGAAAAAATGTGAATTCAGCCTATTGAATAAGTTTATATATCACCTAAAATCCAAATTCCCCATTGAAAAGCCTTCCAAAAACCTACAAAACTGGCCTTCCCTGGATTTCAAGGGATTCTTGGGGGAGCTAAAGAAAAAGAAGGTAAAGTTGACCTTAGACGAAGAAGCAGAGTGGATGGACTATTTTGAGAAGAAAAAAGCGGAAGCCCTCGCCCTCCAATCGGAGATCGACCGCCTGGACGAGGAAATTGACAAGATGGTTTATGAACTTTATGGTTTGACGGAGGAGGAGATAAAGGTTGTGGAGGGGGATGAATGATATCTGTAGAAGAGTTAAACGAAAAATTTTTAGATGGAATAGTTTACTCGGTTCTACACGCACAGAGACATTATTACGTGTATCGCTTAATAGGTGAAAATTCATCTGAGCTAAACACAAAGTTAGGTGGCAGAGATGGCGTAAAAAGGAGACTAAATTACCTTCAAGAATGAGCGAATGAAGGAGCTATACTGAATCTCGCTAAATATTATGAAGATAAATCTCGCAAGAACAAGAATTATTGCCTAAGAAGGTTTTTGGATCAATGCAAATCACACATTCCCCGTGATTTTGAGTCACTCCAATACATGAACTCTGATCTAATTTATTATCTCAAGAAAGAAGATCCGGAAAGTGGTTCAGAAATAAATAATGTTCATGAACTTTTTATTTTAATTGAAAGAATTCTGAATAAAGAAGATGTCGTCCAAGGGATAGATGACCTGAAATCACTTCGCGATAAGAGGATTGCTCACCATGACAATTTTAAGCTAGATCCTATTGAACAATTTTGGTCAGATTATGAATATTTATTGTACATCGCGAGATTGATCAATGCTTCATTTTCTTTTCATTTGTTTTCGTCAATTCTTAATGGTTATGATTTGAAACCGGACGAAGTTGTTGATTTCAGAGTTCGGGTAAATCAAGATTGGCTAAATCATGATTTAAAGGACATTTTGGGAAGCGAAATCAATGATACTTTGCCAAAATTTAGTAAGTGGTACAAGAGAGAAATATTTAGCAAACCAAAGGATTAGCTACTTAAAAGATAACTTGTAATCATTTAGGCTAACTTAAAAAAACTCATTAAATTGACTTTTGAAGAAGTAGAAGCAGAGTGGATATACTATTTTGGCAAGAAAAAAGCTGAAGCCCTCGCCCTTCAATCCGATATCGACCGCCTGGATCGGGAAATTGATGTGATAGTGTATGAGCTTTATGGTTTGACAGAGGAGGAGATAAAGGTTGTAGAGGGGATGTAAGATGAAAAAAATAAAAAATGTACATCAAGGACAAAATATTTAAACACACAAGGCTACGAGATAAAGCCCTTGTTGATAAAGCATTTATAGGATTAATAAATAAAGGCTATCCTCAAGAAGTATTTCACTTTCCGCCAAGAGCCTATCTAATCGAAAACGCTACTGTACAACCTTCCTTAACTCTAATAGATGATGAAACGGGAAACGAGATGGCTGTACTTTGTGAGTCTCATAAAATTACCCAACCGCGAAAACATTATTGGGATAAATATGCTCCCAGATATGCTGAAGCCATAAAGAATCCCGAGCTACGCTATTTTTTGATTTTTCAATCAACTGGGGGCTACGTGCAGTTTCTTGAAAGGGTATCTAATGAAAAGTGGCTACCCATAAGTCTTGCTGATTTTTATAGTTATGAGGATCTTAAATTGCGCTGTCGATCTGGTGGAACGGGGGTACAAATAGAAAGTTGGCCTGAATTAAATGATGTTATTCAAAAGATTCACAAGAAATATGATGAAGCAAGCGATACTCACGATTTTAAAGGTGTTGCTCTTGCTGTAAGAGATGTCTATGAAGATATTTCAAGACTACTACACAAAATGCTTACTAACCCTGACCAAGAGATAGTGACGAGCAAAACCGATATGAATGGAAATCTCGAGGCTTTCTGTAAACTATATTTAAGCGGCAAACAGAATGAGAAATTGAGGCCATTGGTTAAAAAAGCTAAAGAATATACGAATGATAAAATTCACAAAACAACGTCAAATAGAAGTGAAATAAAATTAGCGGTTCTGTCCGTTTCCTTTTTAGCTGCTTTATTGGAAGAGATAGTAAAGAACACTGAAATTAGCGAGCTTTAACCCTTCAAGCCGAGAGAAACCGCTCAGAAATGTAGCTCAATGAGATGATCATTAAGCTTGTATGGGTTTAGTGAGGAGAGCGGAAGGTGTTGGATGGGACTGATTATCGACTGGAGACTTAAGAATTATGAAACTATGAGTGATTTTATTTCTGAAAATTGGGTAGCAATTATCTCCTTAATTGTAGCCGTCTTCGGTGGTGCTCCTGGTATTATTTCAATCGTCAATTATTTCAGAGATAAAAGTAAGTTGCACTTTTATATTCAGCATACTATAACAGGTTCAATGTCAGATTCTGTCACTAAAACTAAACGGGTCTTTATTCTGTTTTCCGGCATTCTATCAAATAAAGGCTCCAACCCCGTTTTGCCTGCACATTTTCATTTGAAATTAAAAGAGTTTAAAAATGTAGAGTTTAGCAGAGCTCCTATAATACAATCTGAATATCTAGGGCCTATACATGTAATACACATTCAGAATCCGCAGCAGAGGGATTTTAATGTGCTTCCATTGTCTGTTGATAGGTATCACCCGCTTCATGGTCATTTTATGTTTTCCTCTGATAAAGTACCTTTGGAAGAGCTAACAAAGGATTCAAAAAAAAGGAAATATGAGTTGCGATATGCGGATGTGAGTGGGAAAATGAAGACATGCAAAATCGTAGATAGAAGCTTTTCGATTGATGATCAACCAGTCTCTTTTCCAAAACTGGGAATTTCCATCGTACCTTTAAAGACTCATATATGAATTCTTTGTTCAAAATTGAAAAAGCTGAAGCCCACTCCTCCAATCCGAGAGCGAATGCCAGTTTCGGGAGATCGATAAGATGGTTTATGAGCTTTATGGTTTGACCGAGGGGAGATAAAGGTTGTGGAGGGTAAGTGATATGGATACTTCAGAAACAATAAGAAGGTATTTCACAAGTAAACAGAGGCAATTGATTGCTGCTTCTGCACAAGCTGTGATAGATCACAATTCATTAAAGGGAGCATTTCGTGAGAGTTTAATCGATATTTACTTAAAGGATTTATTGCCAAAGCGATATTCTATTGGCAAGGGTATGGTATATGGACGAAATTCAAAATCAAATGAATGTGACATTGTAATTTGGGATAGTCACAACCATCCTTCAATAAGTATGAATACTCATTCTATATTTTTTGCGGAATCCGTTAAAGCCATCTTTGAAATTAAAACTAATTGGAGTAAAAAAGAACTTAAAGATATTGTCATTAAATCAAAAAAAGTAAAAACAATCAAAAGACTACATAAAGAGAACTTATACCATGAATTGAGATATCTGCAAAATGCTCTTCATGCAATAATGGATAATGATGATAGTAAATTAGCATTTACAGTAAATCCCGATTCAATTCCAGTGGCAGCATTTGTATTTAAAGGAGGGCATAAATTTGACCCAAGAAAAATTCAGGACTTGTCACACATACATGAAGATTGGCCAGATTTTATTTTTTTTCTTGAAATAGGTAAAGTACTCATTAAGGAATACTCTCCCAGTAAAGAAAATCCTTTGGAAGGCCAGGGATTTCTGAGATTGTATGAAATGAAAGAACGTGCCCTATTGATGTTCACTTCTCATTTTAGTGAACATTTATTTAACAAAAGTGTAAGTACAGAAGTGCCTTCATTCTTACATGATTATTTAATTGGATTGTATACCAAAACTAAGGTGGTTCAAATTGAGTTTCCATGTTCATACATACCTGGGGCATGGCATTAATCCCAGCTGTAAAGGAGATTCCACATTTCGCCATTGATTCAATCAGTTCATCTCCTCGGCTAATCTCTTCTTTGCAAATTTCATCACTCAGAGAAAACAGAATTCACTAAGTTTGAGTCATGGAATCAATCCACATAGAGAATTTCGGAGGCATCAAGGAGTTGACTCTGGAGATCAATAAGATCAATATCCTTATTGGCCCGCAGGCTTCGGGAAAGAGTGTGACGGCGAAGTTGGTTTACTTTTTTAAGAAGATACCTTCTACAATTTTAACGAATTTAGATCTGCGGAATTCAGACTCTGAACTGCCCGATTTACTACTTGATAGATTTCTTAGCTATTTTCCTGAAGATGCATGGCCTGAAAAAGGTTTTCTTGTTGAATATAAATCTGGTCAGGGAACGATTACTGTTAAAAATTCTGCTAAACACAAAACTCCAAGTATTCTATTCAACAGTGCTTATTTGGATGTGATTACTCAAGTCAGTAATGAATTTAAGGGGAATTTAGACTTTAACGATCCAATCACATCAAATCCATTTCAACAGAAGCGGCGCCAATACGACAAGTTTTACAAATCATTTCAAACTTCGATTTCGAAAAACACGGGCTACAGTCAAATTTTTATTCCTGCCGGACGAAGCTTTTTCGCACAAGTCCAAACGAACATATTTACGTTTTTAAATAACAAGCAGCCAATAGATCCGCTTCTGATAGAGTTTGGTTCGCTCTATGAAAACATCAAGGAGATTGGAATAGAAAAAGATGCGCTCATTCATGAAGTAGAAGTACTTATGAACGACATATTAAATGGTGCTTTAGTTCGGAAAGATAAGAAGGACTGGATTTATCACAACGACGGCAGAATAGTCAATTTAACCAAGGCTTCATCAGGGCAACAAGAAGCGGTTCCTTTACTATACTTACTGGCATATTTTCCTGTTATGAGTTTTCACAACGCAGGTGCAACTATTTTTATTGAAGAACCCGAAGCTCATTTATTTCCTAGTGCACAGAGAAAAGTCGTACAATTATTGGCCAGGTTAGCGTCCAATCTCCAATCAGACTTCGAGTTATTCATCACCACCCACAGCCCCTACATCCTCTCATCTTTTAACAACTTGATGGAAGCGGGTAAAATTGCCCAGGAGCAGCCTGACAAACAAGAAAAGATTGAGAATGTAGTACCCAAAGAAGAATGGCTCAACCCAGAAGATGTAAGCGCTTTTTCAATCGATTCGGGAAAGTTAACAACCCTGATTGATCCCGAAACCAAGCTCATTTCTCAAAATCATCTCGACTCCGTTTCAGATGATTTGGCTATTGACTTCGGCAAGCTTTTAGACATTGAATACTAAGCGATGAAAGAAGAATGCACGGAAAGGGTTACCCACAAGAGAATTGTTTTTGAGGAGAAACGGAGCAAACTCACGGTAAACAATCCCAAGGAAGTGCAAGTGACTAAAGTAAAAGTAGATGGTTGCGAAGTCAACGTTGGACGCCGTTGTGACTATTTGTTTCTGGCCAATGGGTTGGAGCACTTTGTGGAATTGAAAGGACAGGATATAAATTATGCTTACAAGCAATTGGTGTCGACAATAAAGAAGCTGAGCGAGAACCCTAAATACCAAAAGAAAGTAGCTTTTATAATTTATCACACTGGAGTAACGAGCTCTGCATCTATGCTAAATGAGCGTGCTAAATTCAAAAAGCATTTATGCTCAGAATTGATTATTAAGAGATCGCCTTATACATACTCCTTATAAGCTACTTCCTTCTTTGAACTCGACAGAAGCTATATCTTTACCCCCATGTTTTACCGACGAAAAGTCATATTAAGTCTGATTGAGCTCTTAGGGGGAGAAGTGGAAAAACTGCGCTTCCAAAAGCTGCTCTTTCTGTATGCTATGCGGAAAGAAAAACCGGAGTACGATTTTGTGCCTTACAAGTTCGGCTGCTATTCTTACTCTGCAAAGGCCGATATGAATACGATGGTGAAAAAGGAATTTTTATTGGAGACAGAGAAAAAATACAAGAAGGCAGACAAGACTAGATACTTTGAAAAACTGAAACCCGAAGATCGGCATAGCTTAAAACAAGTCGTTGCCGACTACGGAGCAATGAACAGTAATGCTTTGATAAAGCACACCTACCTGAATTTTCCTTTTTACGCCATTCGCAGCACCATTGCCAAGAATGTTTTACCGGGTCACTTATTTGAGCGCGTAGAAAAAGCAACTCCAAAAAACACAGACCCAACACTATTTACTATTGGCTATGAAGGGGTTTCGTTGGAAATGTATTTGCAAAAACTAGTGCGCAATAACGTCAAGTTACTGGTAGATGTGCGAAAGAATCCGCTGAGCATGAAATTCGGTTTCAGCAAAACGCTGTTGAAACGCTACTGCAACAACTTGGATATTGAATACAAACATATTCCCGAGGTTGGTATAGCATCAAACAAACGTCGCAATCTGGAATCTCAAATGGATTACGACATCTTGTTCGCGGAATACAGCGAGACAACTTTATCAGAAACAGGAGAAGTCCAAAAAAATATTTTAGGTCTGATAAAAAAATACAACCGAATTGCGCTGACTTGTTTTGAATCCAAGCCGTGTCAGTGCCATCGCTCCCATTTGGCCGATGCGATATCGATGTTGCCAGAATTTAGTTATACTGTTAAACACCTTTAGGCAATGGCATTGACGAAAGTTCTGATTGCGGTAAAAACCTATCCGACCATTTCGTCAAAATACGATGAGTTGGTCTGCACCGCTGGTTTTCGTGAGGATGGAAGCTGGGTTAGGATTTATCCGGTACCCTTTCGCAAAAGAGCCTACACCGAGCAGTACAAAAAGTACGATTGGATAGAGCTGGATTTGGTGCGAAATAAAAGTGATTTCCGGCCTGACAGCTATCGCCCCAAATCACTGGACTCAGAAATCAATGTTGTGGGCCATATTGATACAAAACACAATTGGGAAGAAAGAAAAAAATACTGTTTAGGTAAGGTGTACGATGACCTGGCAGGGCTTATTAGTGAAGCAAAAGATAAAAACATCTGCACTTCATTAGCTGTATTCAAGCCAACCGACATCTTAGATTTTTACGCAGAACCTGTTGATCGCAATTGGAGCCAGAAAAAATTGGATACTCTCGCTCAAATGAACCTTTTTGAAACCAATCAGAAGGGCGAGTTTGAAGTCGTGAAAAAGCTTCCTTACAAATTTAAGTTTCGCTTTGAAGATAAGCGAGGTAAGGTGAGTAATATGATGATTGAAGATTGGGAAACGGGTCAGCTATTCTGGAATTGTCTTGCCAGACACGAAGGGGACGAGCAAAAAGCGATTGAAGATGTCCGAAATAAGTATTACCATGATTTTGCACAGACTAAAGACCTGTATTTTTATTTGGGCACAACTCAAAAGAATCACTATGTATCTCATAATCCATTTATGATAATTGGGACATTTCACCCTAAAATTGACAAACAAATGAAGCTCTTCTGAATTGACCTAAAATTTTTGTTGACCCGCCTTGTGCGGCAGCATGTCTAAGAATACTATTCTTTGGAACTTCCTATTGAATCCGTTTAACTCATTTTAGGCAAAAGAAAACAACCGCTGTAAACAGGCTTACAACCATTCAAAAGTTCGCACTGCCTGCCTTAAAAGCAAGGAAAACAGATGTTTCAAATTCTTCGAGCTCTCGATTAATTTGGAAAACGACAGCTTTCCGTCATTCACCGATACCCACGGTTCTCCCTCCTCGACAAACTCAACCCAACGACTAAAAGTCGGCAATGGTCTAAATGAGTTCGGGCGCTGGGAACGGATATTTAAGCCGTAATAAATGAGCTATTTAGGTGGCAGAATTCTTTGAATAATTCTGTTTCATTCATCGAAAAATCAGAACCATTCAAAGTTCAGAAAGGTAAAGGATAGGCACTTTACTGCGGGCTTCATTGTTTTGACCGCCCGTGCCTAACCTAATAATTTAAAGTATGAACAGAAATTTACCTTTTACACCCCAACCGCGAGACGGCAGGGTGAAATTTTCAGGATTTCGCAAATCAGTTTTCAATTTTGGAAAGCCGCGTTTCACCGGTATGGTGGCGGCAATCGCTCTCGGGCTCATTTGCTCGTTTCAGGCGGATAAAGCAGCTGCCCAGGATCCGGTTTACGAATTTTCACCACAGGAAATGTTAAACAACCACGGTCTGCAATCGGGAAATATTGCCCTGCAGGAATTCAGACGGGTGCGCGCCAATTTGCTGCGCGACGTGTCGAAAAGGGGTGGCGTGTTTCAACTCAAAGAGCACGGCTTCACGGCTGATTATTTGGACGACAATACCTTGAAGTACAATTTGTACCACAGCACGGGCGAAGATGCCAATGGTCGTGCAGTTCCGATAAATTCCGTAGCGCACCAAATCGGTAGCGACAATGTTTTTACCGGATTGAGCGGTGGAGTTGCGGGTATTTCAGAGCCCAATATTCTTGTTGAGAGTGAGTTCACTACAGATGACCTGATCGTAGATTTTAACGCCTACGAAGATTATTGGGTGGTAGTAGACAAGCTGGAAGCAGACCGGGGAAGTATTTCAAATTACGGAAATAGTATTGGTATCGGAAGCGCGCGAGCCGATTCGCCCGAAGACCCATGGGAGAGTTACGGTCATTTCTATGCCGTGATTACCTCTTACGAGATCAGTCCTGCGCTTACTGAAATCTCAGTAGATCACGT
>JAIVHP010000405.1 GCA_020201045.1 Flavobacteriales bacterium | reverse complement strand
CCATTCCCCCGGGGTTTGACCCGTGGTCGGGCTCGGTAAGTCCAAACGAACCGATAAACTCACCCGCGGCGAGTTTGGGGAGGTATTTTTTGCGCTGCTCTTCCGAACCGTATTTCCAGATGGGATACATTACCAACGAGCTCTGTACCGACGATGTAGACCGGAGTCCACTGTCGCAGCGCTCGAGCTCCTGCATAATTAATCCGTAAGAAATCTGATCGAGACCGGCGCCGCCGTACTCTTCGGGAATGTATGGGCCAAAAGCACCTATTTCGGCCATGCCGGGAATTACCTGGCGCGGAAATGTTGCCTTTTCGTAGTACTCTTCAATAATCGGTGACATCTCCTTCTTCACCCAGGCCCGCGTAGTTTCGCGAACCAGCTTGTGCTCGTCGGTGAGCAGCTCATCCATCTCGTAATAATCGTGTCCTTGATATTGGTCTGTACGCATGTTCTTTTTTTTACGCCGCAAAGGTACAAAACAGACCTTATGATAAAGCGCATTTTTTGCCGAACTTAGCGCCCCGTGACTACATTCATCCCGCTTCAGGCACAGCCCATCACCCCAATTCTCAGGGAGAGCCCCAACCTTTACGAATATTGGATGGTGGCGGTGTTTTTGGTCGTGGTGGGAATACTCGCCTACGTAAGAGCAGTGTACGGCAAAAGACTGGTACGGCTGTTCAATAGCTTGTCTAGAATTCAGATCCTGCGGCAGGTAATGCGCGAAGAACTCGTGTTCTCGCATCGCGCTTCGGTGCTCTTGTTTTTTAATTTCGTGGTGGTGGTCGCCTTAATTTGCTACGCGATTTTAAAATACTACGACACCGATTTGTTTCGCGTTTTTGGCAGTGAATTATTTATTTACCTCGCCCTTGCAGTTGCGCTGGTTTACCTTTTTAAGATTATACTGAGCAATATTTTGCGGGTGCTGTACAAAGATCCCGGCGTAATACGCGAGTACCTTTTTGAAGTGTTTTTGATGAATAAGGCGCTGGGCATTATTTTGCTCCCCGTTGCTGCGGGAATGGTCTTTCTGAATATCACCAAACTCGATGTTTTAATACCCCTTTTCTCCGGGATATTCCTGCTGGCAGTTGTCTTTAGACTCGTTCAGGGATTGCGCCTTACCTTTTCTTATCCTATTCCAGGGGTGTATATAATTTTGTACCTTTGCACCCTCGAAATTTTACCCTTTGCGGTGCTGGTTTTGGCGCTTCAGCGGGTTTAATTGAATCAGGAAAAAAATACAGAGCAGTTTATGGCAGAAAAGATCAAATCTATTTTGATTTCGCAACCCGAACCGAGTTCGGAAAAGTCGCCTTACTTTGACCTTGCGGATAAATTTAAGGTAAAAATTGATTTCCGGCCATTTATTCACGTCGAAGGAATTCCCGCCAAAGAATTTAGGCAGGAACGCGTTAATATTTTGGAGCATACCGCGATTATTCTAACCAGTAGAAATGCGGTAGACCACTTTTTTAGAATGGCCGAAGAGATGCGTATTACCATTCCCGAGTCCATGAAGTATTTCTGCCTATCAGAATCTACGGCCTACTACTTGCAGAAATACGTTGTTTTTAGAAAGCGGAAAATTTTTCACGGCAAGCAAAGCTTTCGGGATTTGCTCGATGTGATCAAAAAACACAAAAACGAAAAATACCTTCTGCCTTGTTCAGACATTCACAAGCAGAATATTACCGATTTACTCGAAGACAACAATATTCGCTACACCAAAGCGGTGTTTTACAGAACGGTTTGTAGCGATCTCTCAGACCTGGCAGATGTTAACTACGATATGCTGGTATTTTTTAGCCCGAGCGGTATTGAATCGCTGCTGAAAAACTTTCCGGAGTTTTCGCAAAATGGAACGCGCATCGCCGTGTTTGGCTCTACTACCGCCGATGCGGTGAAAAAAGCCGGACTAAATATCGATGTGCACGCTCCCAGTCCCGGACTACCTTCCATGTCGATGGCTATTGAGAGCTACATCAAGAAGACCAAGTAACAAAACGCAGGTTAAAAGATTAGCGTTCAGTAAAAGGGCGGCGAATAGCCGCTTTTTTTTTATCATTGATCATGGCCAATACCTTTCCGAAAGCTGCGCGCGTTACTTCCAAGAAGGAAATCGAAAAAATATTTTCGGAAGCCGTTGCCATCCGCCAGAAATCATTGGTGCTACGCTATTATTTCAGCGAGATGGAAGCAGACCGGGTTCCGGTGCGCGTGTTGTTTGTCGTTCCGAAAAGGAGATTTAAACGCGCGGTTACCCGAAACAGGATTAAGCGGCAGCTCCGGGAAATTTACCGCACCAATAAAACCGATTTGGAAAAAATGGCTCTTGAATCAAATAAAGTTCTCATTTTAGGTGTTCTATATTTGGGCTGTCCGGATGCGCACTTTCCGACGCTCCGCGAGAACTATCTTCTCGCCGTTGAAAAGCTGAACAAGCGTTTGGTTAACAACAATTAACCGCTGTTTGCGCGGTAAGCCCAAACGGTGAATGTAATTTGGATAAGCAATTGAAAAAACTATGAATCGTAGAATAAAAAAGGCCGCCATTATCTGTGCATTAAGCGCGAGTGCGGTTATAGGAATCTTCGCGGCAACGCCAAAAGACAATTTTTTTGAGATTTCTAAAAATCTGGAAATTTTTGCAACGCTTTACCGCGAGCTCAATATTTTTTACGTTGACGATGTGCAGCCCGGCGACTTGATGAAAACGGGGATAGACGCTATGCTCGAATCGCTGGATCCGTACACCAACTACATCACCGAGAGCCAAATAGAAGACTACCGGTTTATGACTACCGGTGAGTACGGTGGAATTGGGAGTCTGATAAGAACCATAGATGGGGAAGTTTATATTTCTGAGCCCTACGAAGGATTTCCCGCACAGAAAGTTGGCCTAAAAGCGGGAGATAAAATTTTGATGATTGATGGTAAAAAAGTAGCCGATAAAGATCAGGAAGAGATTAGCCAGTTGCTCAAAGGTCAGTCGGGTACTTCGTTGGTAATCACTTTTCAACGGGCAGGAGTGGTCGAACAGGTTACGCTAGACCGGGAAGAGATAAAAATTCCAGACGTACCCTATTACGGAATGCTCGACGATGAAATTGGTTATATCAGGCTGAATAGCTTTACGCAAACGGCCAGCAGGACTGTGAAAGACGCGTTTAAAGAGCTGAAGGAAGAAAAGGGAATGAAAGAGCTCGTTTTTGACCTGCGTGGAAACGGAGGTGGATTGCTCAAAGAATCGGTAAATATTGTAAACTTCTTTGTGCCCAAGGGAAGCGAAGTGGTGAGCACCAAAGGGAAAATTTCAGAGTGGGATCAGAATTACAAAGCGCTGAACGAGCCGTTAGATACGTTGATGCCGCTGATTATTCTCGTAGATCAGGCAAGTGCATCGGCTTCAGAAATTGTATCGGGAGCTATTCAGGATCTCGACCGCGGAGTGGTGATTGGGAACCGCACATTCGGGAAGGGACTGGTGCAGCAAACCCGCGACCTACAGTACAACAGCAAACTAAAAGTTACGGTGGCCAAGTACTACATCCCAAGCGGAAGATGCATTCAAAAGCTAGACTACTCGCATAAAGATCTGAATGGCGATGCCGGGGAAGTACCCGATTCTCTGCTCAAGGTTTTTGAAACTGCAAACGGTCGAGAAGTGATTGATGGAAGGGGAATAGATCCGGATATCGAAATTGAAGACCGCGAAATGCCACATATCATCCTCAGCCTCGTAGCCGAAAATCTGTTTTTTCAATACGCAACAGACTACTCATCTAAGCACGAATCGATAGACGAGCCGGCAAAATTTGATCTTACAGATGAAGAGTACGCAGAATTTGTGGC
>JAIVHP010000024.1 GCA_020201045.1 Flavobacteriales bacterium | reverse complement strand
TACAACAGCACCTTTAGGTGGTTTAGAGCCATCGCCTATACAACGACTCTGATGGGTCTACCATCATCTTAATTACAGCATTCAACCACTTTATTGCCATGGTTGATTCTTGGCACACTATGAAAAGTAGGCGATTACGAAGCACTAAACTTTCGGTTAAGCACAAAGTTTAATACGAGCCAAAACTTTTGAATTTACTACTATTTCGCCTATTTTTTATATACATTGTTACCGCTTGGCATTACCTTTAGTTCATAATTTGTGCTTCTTCCACCGCTTGCTTCTTTTTGTAATATATCCTTCTTTATCAAATCTTGAATATCTCGAAGAGCTGTATCTTGCGAACATTTATTAATTTTTCCCCATTTCGAAGTTGTTAATTTCCCATCAAATCCATCAAGTAGTCTGTTTATTATTTTTTGTTGTCTATCATTAAGAATTGTAGTGGAATGTATTTTCCAAAATTCTGCTTTATGAAGTATTTTCGATAAAGTCTCATATGTGGAGTTAATAGCATTTATTAAGCATTGCAAAAACCACAAAATCCACTCTGTTATATCTGAATTTCCCTTTTGCGTTTTTTCAAGTTTTTCATAATACTGCTTTCTTTCAACTCTAATTTGCGCAGACATACTGTAGAACCGTCTAATACTTCTGTCTGAACGTGCCAATGTCAAATCTGTAATAGCTCTTGTAATCCGTCCATTTCCATCATCGAATGGATGAATTGTTACAAACCATAAATGAGCAATAGCTGCCTTGAGAACCAAGTCTATTTCGTTCTCGTTTTCAAACCAATCTAAGAATCTTGTCATTTCTGGTTCTATCCTGTCAGAACTTGGAGCTTGATAGTGAACTTTTTCTTTTCCCATAGGACCTGACACAACTTGCATGGGTCCAGTCGTGTCTTTTCTCCAGTGTGCTACTGTGATTTTATGAAGATTGCTCCAACCTGAAGGGAACAAAGCGGCATGCCATCCAAACAATCTGTCCTTAGTTAGAGGTAAGCCATATTTTTGTGTAGCGTCAAGCATCATTTCGACTATTCCGTCAATGTGGCGTTCCGAATCCACCGCTCCTGCAATATCAATCCCAAGTCTCCGAGCAATTGAAGAACGCACTTGTTTTATTTCCAGAAACTCGCCTTCAATTTCCGATGATTTTGTTATATCCAAAGTAAGCGTGTTCAAAACTGCTTCATTTTGCAAATCAAAGCCTAATGATTCCATTTTCCCAAGAAGTCTGCCCTGTTGATTCCTAGCTTCGCCAAGTTTTATCATCACTTTCTTATTGTCCCAAGTGAAGTCAGTCCAGTTTTCTTTTTCGTGTATATAGATTTTCATTCTCCGCAAATTATGCGACAAATATAGTGCTTATTCTCCGCAAGAATGCTTTGAATAAGGTTATTAATCTACGCACTGTCTTTTTTTCTGCTTGGCGGTAACAAAATTCCTTGCCAAAGCGCTTGTTAAAATTACAACGTAAATAGGTTACGTTGTGGGAATTTAGCTTGCGGTCAATAGATTCTGACTCTAGATCATGAAGTTTTGGAACGCAAAGATTAAAATGTGAAAAAGGATTGATCAATTCGATTGCGAAAATCCTTGAATTAGATATACCCAACTGAATATCAATTCGTATACACCCATTTTCAAAAAAATAACTACATTGAAAATCCAAATTGAACAGAAATAGCCCCGTGCCGATGAACACAACAACCCATGTTTATACAAATCAAAATGGAAGCCCATGTTAGCAACATTAAGCAAAATAGGCGAGCAACTTTTAGAAGGCAAAGGCATCTGGGCGCGCTTGACTACTGAGCCTAAGTACAACCCCGATAAGAAAAACTGGGTCTGCCCCATTCTTTTTGACTGCATCAATAAAGAAATACGAGTACTTAAAGATGAGATGGAGTTGTTTAGGCCAGATGAATCCGCAATAAAATTCAGACACGTAAAGGCGACCAGAAAAGGTCCGAGACAAAGTAAGTTTGATCTCACCGTTGAAGGAGATGACCTGAAAAATTTGCATGAAAGTTTATTTGGAAAAGGGAAAAAACCACCAGGATGCATGAGTTCAATTGAAAGTAGCTTGCCAGAAGCTTTAGATTCTCCTTTTTACAAAAACCTTCACTTGATACAAGAGAAACTTCGACAATACTCTTCGAGTTTAGCACAAGAAAATATTAAAGAAGAACTAGGCGAAATATTTAGGGAAGTAGCACTGTTTACAGCGAAAATTAGAACCCAAGCGAACGAACCGCCCTTTTTCTTATTTGAGCAAGATGAGTTTTTAGAATTGACTAAAAGGGTATTTAAAAGAGAAAACCCCAAATCAGGCCTTTCACACCTAACTGGAAATAAAATTGAAGATGCTGTAGAAGCTCAGTTTTGGAGCCGGTATAATATTCATAAGATATTTCAAATGAGCTCATATAATTATGCAGCTAATTTTAACCAAAACAATTTTCACCAAAACTTTCAAGGTAGTGATGATGATTTGGATAAGCTAGATAGAGCTTCTAGCTACGTACTAAAAAATTTAAAAACAAATATTGCAGGGATTTCTCACATCATCATTCCTCATTTCAGGAACAGGGATTTAGATGAATTTGATCTGGAAGAAACCGAGCTTTACTTGAATAAATCTTCCGATTTACTTTTTGACTACAATGAACTGGATGAAACTATTGACCGCAACCTATCAGATATAGGCCTTTTCTGGATAAATTATATTGCCTTTGAGTCTGATGGAAACTCCTTTAAGATAATCAACCACATAAGGGATGTGAACAGTGCATATCTCACAAAACTGATCGAAACTTTTGTTGATGTTGAATGGGCTTTCAAAGACTACATCGGCGGAAAATTCCCCTATAACTTAAGATCGATCTACAATGTTATTCCCGCAAGGGATGGAAATAAGTCTAAGGTTAACCCGGCACTAACTCTCTTCAAGGACATACTTGAGCAGAAACAAATCTCACAAGAAAATCTCTTCAAGCATTTTATAGAATTAACCTTATGTCACTGGTATGGGCGACATGCAGCATTTAGCAATGTTCGAAAAATTGATTCATTCGATTTTGCAATTAAAGATGCTGTCTTTAAGTATTCCGCACTCATTTACACTTTAAAACAATTAAACCTTTTGGAAATGGAAAAAGCAACCAATACAGATACAGATGAACACGATATCTCGACATCTGAGTTTGAGCAGAGAATTCAAACATTCTTTAGTAAAATGGAGTACTCCGAAGCAGAAAAAGCATTATTCTATTTAGGAAGAATAATCAATTCGGTCGCAAGAGCTCAATATGACAAACTACATAAATCCAAACCGGTTTTGAATAAAATCAAATTTAATGGCATGGATAGCCAAGCAATTATGAGACTTAGTTTGGAGCTTAGGGAAAAGTCCCGCCAATATAACATTCACAAATTCACTGATTGGGATTTCGGAAGATTTACCGACCGCTTTAATGAGAAAAACTGGCCATTGAGCAAAGAACAAAATGTTTTTTACCTCATGGCCGGCTATTCTTTTGGACTTACAAAAACTGATAATAACCAATAAAAATCAAAGAAAGATGAATACCATCCCAAACAACTCCGATTTTCTTTTTCTCTATGAAGCTATCAACTGCAATCCAAACGGTGATCCGGATCAAGAGAACAAACCCCGTATGGATTACGATACGCAAACAAATTTGGTAACGGATACCCGCTTAAAACGCTACATCCGAGACTATTTTATGCAGAAAAATATTGATGTATTTGTATCGATGGAAGAAGGCACGAAAGTCAATCCCGATCAAAAGCTTGAAATTGTTGTAAACCGCCTTCTCACCGATCCTAAACTGGTTGATGAATACTTCAGTGGACAAGCAGAAAGGAGAGATGCCTTTGACAAAATAATGAAGGGCGCTAAAGATGCCAATAGCGTCTTTAAAGAACTTCAAAAAGCAAAAAACAAATCGCTCAATGCATTCATTCTGGACAAGATTGTAAAAGAAACGTATCTGGATATACGCTTATTCGGGAGTGCCTTCGCTGTTGGCGGATTTACTAGAGCATACACCGGCCCACTACAAATCAACTGGGGTTACTCACTTAACAAAGTATATCCTGTTGAATCTGATTCTATTGTTACCATCATGTATGATGATAGCAGCACATTTGGTAAAGATTATCGGATTCATTACAGCTTACTTGCTTTTCACGGGGTTGCCAACAAATTTGCCGCAAAGACAACAGGCTTAACTGATCAGGATATGGAACACTTCCGCGATGGGATTTGGAATGCCATTCCTTCATTACCTACAAGGTCAAAGCTCAATCAATATCCAAAACTCTACATGGAAATTGTTTATAATGATGGCTACCATAATGGTCATTTTGGCGATTTGCGCGATTACGTTGATGTAAAGCCTTCCGAAAGTGCAGGGGATTTTAAAAAGGTTAGGAAATACACTGACCTGGAAGTTGATCTGAGTCGATTGGAAAAATTGATTGCCGATAATAAAGGAAAGGCCATAAAAGAAGTGAAAGTGAAAACCGCCGAAGGGATATCAATCAATGCATGAGCCAATGGAAATTCTTTCATTCGACATAGAAGGAAAGTTTGCCCACTTCCGAAAGTTTCACGGAAACAACACGGCTATGAGCTATTCCATTCCGCCGAGAACAACCATCATTGGTATGCTTGCCGCTACAATGGGTGAAGAGAAAGACACCTATTACAAACATTATCAAGCGCAGCATTTGAAGATTGGCATCCGGGTTTTAAGCAATTTAAAAAAGTCGTTTCACCGATTAAATCTGCTCATGATAAAAGGGAGCCACGACTTCCGCGGTGGCAAAGGTCGCGTCCAAACTCCATTTGAAGTAGTTACGGGAAGTGACCTTAAAAAGAATGTTGTGAAATATCGCATATACGTGGCACCTGGAGATGATGACAAACTTTATAGCAGCATTTCCGAGAAACTAAAGAGCAATGAACGACAGTTCAACATCAGTCTTGGAATTGCCGGATTCGCTGCTTTTATAACCAATGTGAGAACACTCCGAGCCGACGAGAAAATTTCAAATAATGAATGGGTTCAATTGGATTCTGCGGGAAACAGCGATCAAATTGGTGAAATTGACTTTCCCGAAAACCCCGAATTTAAATTCAATCACATTGAAGAAGAATTGCTTCCGGCAGACTTTATCGGCGGAGAAAAAGGCAGAGAAGTTTATAGAATGAACCGCGTTTTATTTGCCACGCGTGATTTTCCTATGCAGGTAAAGTTAAATGGAACGTACCATCGCATTGAACAAGATGATGAAATAGAAAACATTCAATTTCTGGAATATGCCGGTGTATTCTCACAGCAAACAGATTAGTAAAACCCAACGCGAAGGGAGCAAACTGCTCATTGATCACCTAAAAGGTGTTCGGGATAAAGCAATCGCACACTTATCCAATCGCACTTCCTTTGGGAATCAAGAGAACGAAGAGATACTTCATGCTATTTGTTGGTTGCATGATCTGGGTAAATACACGAGCTATTTTCAGACCTATTTACTCAATCCGGCGAAAGCTGATTACCAACTTAAATCGCATTCAAATCTTGGAGCCCATACGGCTTTTTCAAACTTAAAAAGCAATCCTGATAGAGCTTTATTGGCATTCTACATCATCAAAATGCACCACAGCAATTTGATGAATTTTGAAGATGTGATACGACCTGATAGAGAGAACCGTATGCGACAGGAACGAATATTCCCCATGCAAAAAGCGGCATTAAAAAGTCAAGAAGAGCTCTTAGCATACTTTGAATTTACGGATGATCAAATAGCACTTAACGATCCAAAACTACTCCACTCCCATTTCAAAAAAGAACTCAAGAAAAACTTAACCATAGAGCACTACTTTGAAACCAATTATTTGTTTTCGCTATTGATTGAAGCCGATAAGCTCGATGCTTCCGATACGGACCCTTCAAAGCCTGTATCTATTAATAGCAATGCAGTAGATAACCGCAAAGGATTTGGCAAGCCCAAATACCCAAACGGATCAATCAAATCCTTTTCACAAAATGAATTGCGAAACTTTGTACGCTCGGAAGTAGTGAAAAATATAGACCGGCAAGACATTCTTGATAAACGCATTTTTACCCTGGCTGCTCCCACAGGTATTGGTAAAACAATGACAGCTTTAGACTTTGTTTTGAAGTTGCGTGCTAAAATCGAGCAAAAAGAAAATTACCCGCCGCAAATAATCTATGGTCTTCCATTTATCAACATCATTGAACAGGCTTTGCAGGAGTATGAAAAAACCATTGGATCTGATGTTGTAATGGGGCATTACCAATATGCCGATGTATTCGGGAAAGATGAGCGTTCAAAAAATGAATTGGATGATGAAGAAATAAGGTACAACCAAAAGAAAATGGCCTGGGATACCTGGCAAAAAGATGTGGTCATTACTTCTTTTGTTCAGCTCTTTGAAACCTTAATTGGCAACCGCAATAAACTGCTTAAAAAGTTTCGACATTTTGCGGATTCCATCATTATTCTGGACGAAGTGCAAACGCTGGCTATTGAAAAATTACCGGTCATCGGCGCAGCGCTTTACTACTTGTGCAAATACCTGAATGCCCGAGTGCTAATTATGACAGCGACGCAGCCAAAACTATTTGAACTGATGACTCGCGAGCTCTCGGTAGATATGGACGAAGCGCATTTAAAGCCTTTTAATCTGCTCGAAAGAGACGAAGAAGTTTTTGCCTGCTTCAACCGAACACGGATTATTCCACTGATCGAAGAGAAAATTGAAAGTGAGGACTTTCCTTCAGTGTTCGAAGACCATTGGCACGTTGGTAAAAGCTGTTTAATCGTGGTAAATAAAGTGAATCGCTCAATCGACGTTTTCAATTTATTGAAAGATCATTTTGAAGAAGATCAAAATGTAGAGCTGTTTTACTTGTCAACCAATATCACTCCCATCGAAAGGCAGCGACGCATAAATAGAATCAAAGAAAGACTTCCCAAAACCACCTGTATTTTGGTTTCCACCCAGGTTGTAGAAGCCGGCGTTGATCTGGATTTTGATATGGGATTTCGGGATTTGGGACCAATTGACTCCATCGTGCAAGTAGCGGGACGAATCAACCGTGAAAACTCAGAAGCGCGAAAAGGTTCTCCGCTTTACATCGTTGACTTTGGAGATTGTCAAAGGATTTATGGTGTAGCAACGGATATTCAATCTCGTAAAGCACTGGGCAATGCAGAAATAGCCGAATCGGGCTACAAATCTATGGTAGAAACCTATTTCGACAATATCGCAGACCGGAGAATGGTGAATTTCGATATTTCCAAAAATGTATTTGATGCCATGAAAAACTTACAGTATGCTTTTCCCGCGAGTTCCACAAAAAAACACGCCACGGTTTCAGATTTCAAAATTATTGAAGAGAGCCAAAACGGCGTTTCTGTTTTTGTGGAATTGGCAGACGATGGTGAAGGAACTGAAGCCTGCGAAGCTTATCAAAAACTCCTTGTTGGGGATATGAAGAAAAGTGAATTTGACCAAAATCATAAAAGAGCTTTTAACCAGCGCATTATTGCTGTACCTGATTATCTCGAGAAGGTTGTTGATTTACAAAAAGACCCCGTATTATCAGATGGATTACTCTGGATAAACCGCGATTCGGAATATTACTACGATTTCAATACAGGATTTATACGAAGCAAAAGCAAGGATGATATGGCGGCTATGTCCTTTTAAATTAAAGACCCGACATTTAGCAAGGAACTGACAATAAAACCCGAATCGCCTCAAAGAAAAACTCACCAAACTGCCATGCAGGTTAGAGTGAATCTTTGGATGACAATTGACTCAAACAATTTTATGAAAACCGTAAACATCACCACCATCCAATTTCCGGAAATACAGCTTTCGCCCAGAGATGCGCATAAACTTCGGGGCTACTTCGGGAATATATTTAAGGAGCAGTCGCCCCTGCTTCACAACCATTACGAAACGGGAGTTTTGCGATATAAATATCCCTTGGTACAATACAAAGTACTCGGCAACACACCCACACTTGTGGCGCTGGAAGAAGGAGCTGATCTGCTAACTGCACTTTTTTTGAAAATCAAGGAGATTCAAATCGATGGGAAGAATTACCCTGTTACTAACAAGAATATAACCGCCAAAAAAGTTGACATCGGTGTCGATGAAGAACTCTTTTCTTATGAGTTTTCCACCCTTTGGATGGCTCTGAATCAAGACAACCACAAACGATTTAAAGCTGCGAGCAAAGCAGATCAAAAAAAGATGCTTCAGAAAATTCTGATTGGGAATATTTTGTCGGTGTACAAAAACCTTGAACTCTTTTTAAATCCCGAACAGCGCATTCTGGCAACACTCAGTACGGAATCGCATCACACCAATTTTAAGGACCAGAAGATGCTGGCATTCACCGGCGCTTTTACAACCAATGCCCTGCTTCCCGACAAGATTGGTCTGGGAAAAAGTGTTTCCAGAGGGTTTGGAAGCATTATAAAGAGAAATTAAAAGTTGATATTTACGATCAATAGACCTATAAACTCATCGAAAACAATTTTTAGAAATCATACAATCCAGAACTAGAGAAACGAAAGTGATTCTAACCAACCTATGCAAGTTTTTATTAATACATACGGCACGTATCTTCATGTAAAAGAAGACATGTTTGAGATTCGGGTAAGGCCTGACCCAAAAAATCGCGAAAAAATAAAGAAGAATCACATCGCTGCTCACAAAGTCACTTCGTTTGTAGTGAGCAAAGGGGCTGCCATAAGCACCGACGCCATAGCTCTTGCGCTTAAACACAACATCGATATTGTAGTTGTAGAAAACAACGGACACCCATTAGGCAGATTTTGGCACTCCAAATTGGGGAGTACAACGCGCATTAGAAAAAGACAATTAGAAGCCAGTCTCAATGAGGAAGGTTTGGAATGGGTAAAGACCTGGCTTTCTCAAAAATTAGATAATCAAGCTGCCTATCTATCCGACTTGCGAAAACACCGACCGAACGTATCGATTTCGCTTCGTAATGCGGAAGAGCGAATTTTGGAGCAACGCGACAAGATTGCACTCCTTCGGGGCGAAAAAACCAATGAAGTAGCCGAAACCCTGCGTGGACTTGAAGGCACGGCCGGCAGGTTGTACTTTGATGGCCTCTCAAAGTCCATTGCGTCAGATTTCGAATTTAAGGGAAGAAGTTTTCGGCCTGCCACAGACCCATTCAATGCTGCGCTCAATTACGCTTATGGAATATTGTATTCCAGAACTGAGCGCGCGCTTATGCTGGCCGGTATAGATCCTTATGTAGGATTTCTTCACCGAGATGATTACAATGCCAAAAGTCTTGTATTCGACTTTATAGAACCCTACAGAATATGCGCTGAACGATGCGTTTTTGGATTATTTTCTAAAAAGAAAATAAATAAAGGATACTTCACGGAAATTCCCGGCGGCATATCGCTAAACCCGGATGGAAAGCCGGTATTGGTGGAAGCATTTGCCAGGTATATGGACAGCGATACCATAAGGCACAAGGGCAGAAATCAAACCAGGTACAATGCCATGCAGTTGGATGCGCACCATTTCGCTAATCAATTAATAAAAAAAGAGCTGTGATCGTTTGGGTAATGTACGATATTAAAAAAGACAAGCCGAGAACGCGGATTGCCAAACTCTGCAAGCAATCGGGGCTCTATCGCGTACAGTACAGCGTGTTTTTGGGAAAGCTTACCACCAATCAAAAAGACAGTTTACAGCTCGAAATTGAAGAGTACATTGACGAAGAAACAGATTCGGTGTACATTTTTCCAATGTCAAAAGACGAGCTTCAAGATACGGTATTATTGGGACAGGCTTTCGACAAAAACTTTGTTACCGACGAAGTAAAAGCACTCTTCTTCTGATGTTTAGCCTTACCCCTTCAAATATCATTGAGTTTTTGTACTGTCCGAGGTACACCTACTACGAGCATGTATTGACCGTACCGCAAAATGAAGACAAATATTACAAGGTGGAACGGGGGCGTAAACTGCACGATGAAAAGCTGGAGCGAAATAAAGGATACCTGCGCAAAAGGATCGGTGCGATAGATAAATGGGAAGATCAGTATTTAGCGAGTGAAGAAATGCGCGGACGCGTGGATGAGATATTAAAATTGGAAGATGGAACTTATGCACCACTCGATTACAAATTTGCCGAATACAAAGAAAAGCTATATCAGACTTACCAGCAGCAGCTATTTTGCTATGCTTTGCTTATTGAAGGCAATTGGCAAGTGGAAGTGAACCGCGGGTATTTGGTGTACATCAGAAGTCGGAATAAATTACTCGAAGTGCCGATTACTGCCAAGGATAAGACCCTAATCAAAAAAAGTATCTCAGCATTTAGAGAAATAGTTGAAAAAAATCACTTCCCTAAAGCGACTAAATATAAACGAAGATGCTTAAATTGCACCTATCGCAATATTTGCATCAAATAAGCACTTGTTGCCGCATTGAAATTTATAGGAAGAGATGGTAACATTATTTATAATAATTTGTTTTTGTGTTGTTTACGATGTTTT
>JAIVHP010000277.1 GCA_020201045.1 Flavobacteriales bacterium | reverse complement strand
GGTCCAGGCACTCTAAAGGGTTCTAAGGCATCGAGCGTAACAATCCACGGCGATACAGAAGACGCGAAACTCTTGGCCAGGAATGGACCCAGTGGCACGTATTCCCATTTTTGAATATCGCGAGCCGACCAATCGTTAAACAGCAGCATACCGAAGATGTAGTCATCTGCTTCTTTGGTAGTAATGCTGTCGCCCAGCGGCTTTCCATCGAAAGTTACAAAAGCCATTTCCAGCTCGAAATCCAATAGCTTACACGGTCCGAAAACGGGATTTTCCGAATCGGCGGGTTTTGTTTGTCCCTTGGGCCGGTGTATGGGCTGGCCACTTGGAATAATAGAAGAGCTCCTGCCGTGATAGCCCACCGGTATGTGTTTCCAGTTTGGCAACAACGCGTTATCGGGGTCTCTAAACATCGTTCCCACGTTTGTGGCGTGCTCTATGCTCGAGTAAAAATCAGTGTAGTCGCCCACCGAGACGGGCAGGTGCATTTTTACGTTGCTCTGCTTATGGAATACGGCGGCAATGTGGTCTTTATTGCCCTGAAGAGCTGGTGTGTTTTCATCGAAAAGTTCCGCCAGTTTATTGCGAAGATTCCTCACTGCGGCTTTACCCTTTTTCATCAATCCGTTCAGGGTCGCAGATTTCAATTCGTCGGATGTGTAGGGCAGATCGGATAAATACCCCAGAGCTTGCAGTTCGGCTAAATCTGCAACATTATCGCCTATGGCTACACAGGCTCTTGGATCCTTTTCAGCAGTGCTGAAAATACCAAAGGGCAGGTTTTGAATTGAGAAATCAGAATTATTTGGAATTTCTATCCAGGATTTTCTGGATGGGTCGTTTGCAGTAATGTTCATGCTTGGTTTTTTTCCTTTTCCGGAGCGCCGTCGGCAAATAGCGGGAAGGTCTCCATCATTTCGTTTACCTGATGCCTTACTTCGGCTATTTTAGACTCGTCTGTTGCGTTTAATATTACGGTATCTATAAGTTCAACAATTGATTCCATGTGATTTTTTTGGAGCCCGCGGGTTGTAATTGCCGGTGTTCCAATGCGCATACCACTCGTTACAAATGGCGACTTGTCATCAAAGGGAACCATGTTTTTATTCACGGTAATATCGGCCTGAATCAGTGCGTTTTCGGCGTCCTTACCGGTGATGTTTTTAGATCTTAAATCGATAAGCATACTGTGGTTGTCGGTTCCACCGCTTATTACTTTATATCCTCTATCTACAAATGCATCGGCCATTGCCCTGGCGTTGGCGATTACATTTTTTGTGTAGTCTTTGTATTCTTCGGTGAGTGCTTCTCCGAATGCCACTGCTTTAGAAGCGATCACGTGCTCTAGCGGGCCGCCCTGAGTTCCGGGAAAAACAGCCGAATCGAGCAAGGAAGACATCATTCGGGTGTTTCCCTTTTGAGTTTTTAATCCGAAGGGATTTTCGAAATCTTTGCCCATCATGATAATTCCGCCTCGCGGACCGCGAAGGGTTTTGTGGGTTGTAGAGGTTATGATGTGGCAATGCGGCAGCGGATCGTTTAGAAGTCCGGTGGCAATTAACCCACTCGGGTGTGAGATATCTGCCAGCAGGAATGCATTGATTTTATCGGCAATACTTCTAAGCCGCTCGTAGTCCCAATCGCGCGAATAAGCAGATGCGCCACAAATAAGGAGTTTGGGCTTTTCGTTTAAAGCTTTTTGCTCGAGCTTATCGTAGTCTATTCTTCCCGTTTCTTCTTCTACACCGTAAAACCCAGGCCGGTAAAGTTTACCAGAAAAGTTTACCGGAGAGCCGTGGGTTAGGTGGCCGCCGTGGCTGAGGTCAAAGCCCATTATTTTATCGCCCGGACGCAGCAGCGCTAACATAACTGCCGCATTTGCCTGAGCCCCACTGTGTGGCTGCACGTTGGCCCATGAAGCTCCAAACAGTTTTTTCAAACGCTCAATCGCCAAAACTTCGGTTTGGTCAACAAATTCGCAGCCGCCGTAGTAGCGCTTGCCGGGAAGTCCTTCCGCATATTTATTTGTCATCACAGAACCCATCGCTTCCATAACCTGATTGCTCACAAAATTTTCGGAAGCAATCAGCTCTATGCCTTGTTTCTGACGTTGTTTTTCCTTCTGGATGATCTCAAATACAGCCCGATCTCTTTTCATAATTTTTTTATGGATTACACCAATCTTCAAAAGTAGAAAATACTTCGCGAAACCATACCTTTGTATCCATGAGTTCCGAAGAATCTTTTCAGCCCGATGAGCTGCCGGCAGGCAAAAGCCTGATTTTATTCGACGGCTATTGCAATTTGTGCAATGGCGCTGTGCAGTTTGTTTTGGAACGCGACAAGAAAAACCAGTTCTACTTTGCCAGTTTGTCGTGGAAGGTGGCCGAAAAGCTTTTAGAAAAACACCCGAAATTTAAATCGGTGGATAGCATTTTGCTTTTTCACAAGGGGAAATTAACCGACAGAAGCACAGCGGCATTAAAAATTGCGCCCCATCTCGGTGGAATATGGTGGTTGACCGGCGTGTTTTGGATTGTTCCGAAGTTTATCCGCGACGCAATTTACGACTGGGTGGCCCGGAACAGATATAAGTGGTTCGGAAAGAAAGAATCGTGCATGTTTCCAACGCCCGAGATAAAAAACAGGTTTTTGGAAGATTGATGTTTTGGAGTGCAGACTGTTGGGGGTGTTTTCAATAGGCAATATGCAATTGGCAATTGGCAATAGTCAATATGCAATTGGCAATAGGCAATAGGCAAGTGTCCGCCGCTGGCGGACGCAATGAGCAACTCTGTGCGAGGAAGGAACGCTCATCCGCCCTAGTGGAATACCAGCGCAAAAGGGGTGGTTTACTAAACCCGCAAAGTGCTGTTTTCTGTAAATTTCAAATAAGCATTACCAGTCCCAGGCCCAGCAAAATGGCGAGTATTTTTCGCCAGTTTAGTTTGTGGTGCTCATCGGCTTCAAAAATGATGGTGGTTGACACATGAAGGAAAATACCAACTGCGATGGCCAGTAGCGCATTGTAAACGTGGAGGGGGTCTTCTATTGCCGAGTTTACAAGAACTGAGCCGAGTAGAAGCCCGATAGGAGTTGCCGTGGAGTAAAGCAAAATCATCAGCAAAACCTTCTTTTTAGATGCGTAGTAGTAGTAAAGCAAGGCCGCCAGAGCTATGGCTTCCGGAACTTTGTGAATCACTATGCCTAAAAGAAGCTCCTGAGTGTGGTGGCCGTGACCGTGGTGATGGTGAGCCAACTCTGCACTCTCCGTCAGGGGTAAACCTTCGATAAGTGAATGGATGAAAAGGGCGATAAAAATCCCGAAGGGAAACTGTTTCGATTTTTGATCGCTCTGGTGAATATGGCCGTGTTCTACTCCTTTTGAAAACAAGTCGAGCACAATTTGGAGTAGAAAGCCGACCAATATATAATACCCGGCTTTAAACGATAAGTGCGCGAAAATCTCGGGCATAAGGTGGAGCACGGTTATGCCGAAAAGATAGGCACCGCTAAATGCGAGCAAAATTTTAACATCGCGTGTAATTTTACCGTGTAGGTATATACCAGCTATTCCCCCTACCAGGCCCGCAAGGATGGGAGCAATAATATTGAGCGCGTTCATTGCGTTTTTTTCGCGATTAAAATGAGTCTTTCCGATTCTGAAGCGTCAAACGGATCGAGTTTGTAATTCCCAAAGGTATTTACAATTTCGAATCCCGACAGACGGAGGTATTTGTGAAATGCGTCTTTCGAAAAAGCGGCTACTTTCTCTTTAAAATTGAATTTCTTTCCGCCATCGTGTACAACGATCTGCTTTTCGATTAGGTCGTTTTCTACCCTGCGGGAGATTTCAAATTCAATGCCGTTGAATTCCAGGCGCTCATCTGTTCTCAGCTTTTTGGCAACCTTCGTTACGTTCATAAAATCGATTACCAGAATCCCGCCGTCTACCAGATTGAAATTCGCCGCCTTCAACACACGCAGATTCTCTTCATTTGTTTCGAAATAGCCAAAGCTCGTGAAGAGGTTTAAAACAAAATCAAAGCCATTTTGCAAAAAGGGCTCGCGCATATCGTGTACCCTAAAGGAAAGGGTATCGCTCTCGTACTTCCGGGCCTGGCGAATATTGTTTTCAGATAAGTCGACGCCGGTAACATTATATCCCTTTTCGTTTACAAATATGCTGTGTCTCCCATTTCCACAAGCCAAATCCAAGAATCTGGCCTCGGTTTTGGGTTGGAGTTCGCGCAGAATATTGTCTATAAAGTTGGCCGCTTCTTTCTTGTCTCTGTTCTGATAGAGAATGTGATAGTACGGCGAATCAAACCATGTTCTATACCACGATTTCTTTGTCATAGAATTTCTTCAGCCTTAAATTCTTTGGCCTGCGAAGCTACAATTCTTTCCTGTGAATTAATTAACAGCGAAATGATGAAATAAAACCTTTTCAATTCCTTCCTTGACGGGTAGAAAAATTATATTTGACCAAACTCAAGAAAGTTGACAGAAATACAGGAGATATTTGACCTCTATGACTCCATGGAGCGAAAGAACATCATGCTTTCGTTTAAAGGAGATATGTCTACTGACCTGCTTACTTCGATTTTACAGCTAATCGAAAATAAGTTAGACCGGTTTGGCGAAAGCCCAAAGGTGAAAAAGCGCATGTTTAATATACTGGTTGAGTGTTTACAAAACCTGCATCACCATATTGATATCCCCAGGAATATAAATTCGGAGAATACGCCTTCCATTATTGTGATGGTTGCGAAAAATGTAACCGGCTATTCCATTATAACCGGAAATTTCATTTTCGAAGACAACGCCGATGTGCTCAAGTCCCGGTTGGAAGAAATCAATGCCATGAGCAAAGATGAAATCAAGCAATTGTATAAATCTGTGCTCGCCGATGGAAAAATGTCCGAAAAGGGCGGAGGCGGTTTAGGCATGATTGATATTGCCCGGAGAAGTGGAGAGAAACTAGACTTTGGATTTGTCCCATTCGAAAATGGCAGTTCATTTTTTAGCCTTAATGTGAAAGTAAAACAAGACTGAATATCAGCACCATGGAAAGTATTAAAATAGAAGGATCGCCCAAGACACCTACCGTAGAATTTGATAAAGACGGAGGCGTTCTCGCGATTAAAGGACGGTCGATACCCGAAAACTCGATAGATTTTTACAAGCCGCTAATCGGCTGGATTGACGCGTATGCTTTGCAGCCCAAAGAGGAAACCGTCATTCACATGCAGCTGGAGTATTTTAATACAAGTAGCTCGAAATGCATTCTCGACGTTTTCAAGAAACTCGAAAATATCAAGAAAGCGGGCAAAACAGTGCGTGTAAAATGGCACTACGAAGAAGACGACGAAGATATGCTTGAAGCTGGCGAAGATTACGACGCTATCATCGATCTCGATTTTGAAATGATAAAGGAAGAAGAGTTTTAAAAACCCTTCTTTTTACTGAAGTTTAGCTTTCCGGCTCCACCTTCAATGAGTTTTACCGCAGTTGGGAATACATTGAAGAACAGGCAGAGGGCCAGCAGAGTCGTCATCCCCCATATTACGAGGAGGTTTGCGTAGAACGTATCTAGAAATCTACCGAAAACGTTTTTTGAAGGTGCGTAAAAGTGCGTGTCGAAGAACGACGCATTGTACGGCATAAGGTAAACCAGGTCTTTCTTTTGTATTAGCTCTCCATTGTGCTCGGCAATGTAGGTCATGTCGTTTCGATTGGTGGCAAATATCTCTAGTTGGTCGTTTTTAAAGGTGTTGAATAACGCTCTGTATTCTTCATTTTTATCGACGGTTCGCGTCATGGCAAAAACGGCGTTTTCCTTTTCGGCATCGGCTTTTAAGTAAACCCTTTTGTAGTGCTCGTTGAGCAGTTCCAGGTGGTTTTTTAAGTTCGCCAGCGCTTCTGTCGATACGCGATCTGGCGTCAATTCGTTGACATCATTGAATTTTAGGCCCTGTAAGAATTCGTTTTCCTTAATTAATTCGTTTCGCAATAGGGTTAGGCTTTCTTCTACTTCCCGGGTTGTAGATTCGTTGTCCAGATTATTACTGATGATATTGATCTTGTTTTTCAATTCGGTAATCCAATAATCTTTTTTCCAGTTAGAGAATTTCTTTCGCTTTTCGAGTTCGAAGAATTCCCGTTCGTATTCGTTCCATTTAAACTGGGTAACCGCAATGGCTTCGTATGCCCATCGGCTGGTCATAATATTTCCAATCCACGGAACCCCGCTTTGCGATGCAAAAATGGGGTTTAGCCTATCGAATTTCACGATAATACCGCTAAACAGCAATTGCGGGATAATAACCACGGGGATGAGAATGTAGATAACCTTCGCCGAGTTGAAGCTCGACGAGATATTCAGACCCAGAAGGTTGGCAAACGAACACGCTGAGAAGAGGATGGCCCAGTATGAGAAAGTCATTCCCTTAATTTCGAGTATCGTGTTCCCAATAAGCACAAACAACAACATTTGCAGAGCAGAGATACCGAGCATAATGCTGATTTTGCTGAACAGGTAGCTGCTTTTGCTGAGGTTCAGAAAACTTTCGCGCTTTCTGATTTTCTTATCGCGGATAATTTCTTCCGAGCTCACCGTAAGTCCGATAAACAATGCGACGATTACCGAGATGAAAATGTACACGGGAATATTTTCATTTTCCCTGAATACATACCCGTTTCCGGAACCGTTTGGTATGAAGAAGCGCATAAAAAATGCAAGGATCATTGCCAGGGCAGGAGCTTCGAGAAGGTTGATAAGCACGTATTGCTTATTGGTGAGCTTAGAGAGCAGATCTCTTTTGATGAAAACTCCAAACTGCTTCAATTTGCCCGGAATCTTAAAGTGACTTGTGGGCATCGTTGTTTCGATTTCTTCCTCTTGAGCTGCGTCTCCAAGTTCTTCGCGAAAACGACTATTCCATTCTATCGGCGAGATTTTGCGCTGAGCTGTAAGGTTTCCAAATTCATCGACCACTTTCGCTTCAATGATATTAAAAACATCTTCTGTTTTCACGTTTCCGCAAACCGTGCATTCGGCTTCATTGCAGTTTACGTGATTTACCATCCGCTTGAAATACACCAGGCTGTCTACCGGGTTTCCGTAGTAAATAGGATATCCGCCGTGATCTAGAATGAAAAGGCGATCGAACATCTTAAAGATATCGGAAGACGGTTGGTGAATGACAACAAAAATAAGTTTCCCTTTTAGGCTCAATTCTTTGAGAAGGTCCATGATGTTCTCCGAGTCTCGGGAAGAAAGCCCCGAAGTTGGCTCGTCTACAAAGAGCACTGCCGGTTCGCGGATGAGTTCGAGGGCGATATTGAGCCTTTTGCGCTGCCCTCCGCTAATGGTCTTATCGAGTGGGTTTCCTACTTTCAGGTCTCTGGTGTCTGAAAGACCCAGTACCGATAGCATTTCCTCTACCAGGTCGGCAATTTCGTCCGAAGATTTTTGACCGAAGCAGAGCTTGGCGTTGTAGTATAGGTTCTGAAATACGGTGAGTTCATCAATCAACAGGTCGTCTTGAGCAACGTAACCTACAATACCTTCTAATGTGTCTGTTTCGGCGTGTATGCCGCGGCCATTGATCTCAATTTTACCTACCGTAGGTTTCAAATTGCCGTTCATTACATTGAGCAGGGTGGATTTTCCGCTTCCGCTGGCACCCATAATTCCAACGAGTTTACCCGATTCTTCATGGATATTTATATCGTGAAGACCCGTATCGCCATTTTTGAATTTATAGGTGAGTTGACTTACCGAAAAGGCGATTTTGTCTGTAGAATCGTCCTTGAGAAAGGTGCCGATGATATCGCTGTAATAAATCGGTTGTATCTTGGAACCTCGGATAGACGCTCCTTGATTAAGCACATAGAAACGATCGTTGTAAATTACCTGTCCCGAGATATTGTAGCTTCCGTTGCCGCGGTATTTAATAAAATGCAGGTTTACGCTCGGCAGTCGCAGCACGCGTATGTACCCCTCCAGTCCTTCGGCCAGAAAATGTTTTCCAAAGCCGCTGTCCGACTCGGTAGAGTCGGTAATATACATTACGTTGGGAGATTCAATTAATTCAGTTTCGAGCTCCTGAAGGAAGAATTTGGTGAGCTTAAACTCATCCATGTTAAAATTGAATACATCGGCAACGGTATTGATAAACTCTTCTTCCAGGTCGCTCACGTCTTTGTGGGTGTAAACGAATTCGAGAAGGCGAATGAGTACAATTATTTTCTGTCGCTGGGTAAGTTCTTCGTTAATCTGTGTGCAAATGCGAAGCACTTTCACAGAGTTTACCGAAGTTCTCTTTCGCTGACCGTTCTTTCTTTTAGATACCTTTTGGTAGGTTTCGAGGTACTCGTCAAATAGTGCGAGGTACTCTTCGACCAAATTGGCAGGAAGCCTTTCTTTTAAGAAGGATTCTACAATTTCACGTCCCAGGAGATCTTCTTTCTGTTCGGAGTCTATCCGGGCAATAATTGCAAATAGCTTTACAAGAGCTTTAAATATACGCTCACTCATAGTTTAGGGATATAAAAAACGCCTCGGAGTCGAGGCGAAATTTCATCCCTAAATACTGTAGGGCCTTAGCGCTCGAATCCGATGAGTAGTACGGCGCAGCCAGATTTTTGTTTCACTGGATCGAGTTTTGCTTCGATGCGGCAATCGATGGTAGATTCAATTTCAAAATCCCAGTAAGGGCTGTTCTGATAATTTTCATTTGAGAAGAGCTCTCTGTCGTTTTCGTCGTAAACCGAAAAGATGATTTGTTCTTTTTCCATACCCGAAAATGCGACAATACGATAGGTTTGATCGCCGTAAAAGGTAGTGGTGAATTCAGCTATTTGGTCGTCGTAAATCAGCGCGCGATACGATTGACCATCCGAAACAAAACTGCTGCCTAGATAGTTTCCGGCGTAGTGCGCAGTAGTATCGCATTGCGCATAAGTATACTGCGATGCAAATAGCGCTGCAATGAATAGAACTATAGCGGTTACCAATTTCATAAGGCTAGTTTATTATTTCGTTTCTCATTCGGGTTAATCGGTCTGAGATATCCGTAAAAACAGAATCAGACATCTCATAAGTCGATGTACTTGTAATTCGCGTTGTTTTGGTATCGGCATAGGTCACGGGCTCATTGTACTCGTATTCCCTGCTTACATTGGCAAAGCTCGATTTTAGACTATCGAGTTGGCCAATGAAGTTTTGCGGTATCATTCCGTCGGAATTTAAGGATGCCAATACGTCGCAAATGGTATTAATCGATTTTTTTTGTTGGGCCAGGCGGGCAAAGGCATTTTTGTTATCTCCTTTAGCAGCGCGGGCAGTGAGCATTGTAGACTCTATCCACGTACCTGTGAGTATAAGGGCGGCAACATCTGCGCGCTCGTTTTCTTTCAGGTAAATATCGGCGGCTTCGTAAAACTTTCCACTCAAAATAAGGAGTGAATCCGGGTTTTCGAGGTTGCCGCTCAATCTCTTAATGATTCCGGCATCTACCGCACCTTTTATTTCCAGGTTTTCCGACAGGAGATCGAGTGCCCTGAAGTACTTTATTGATTCCTGCGGATCTTCATAAAACGAGGTATAGGCCATATCGGCACCGTAGATTCCGAGATTTAGGGCGCGGTCAAATTTAGCGGTGTATTTATCGGCATTCTTGGGGTTGCTCAGCACATCTTTATTGTAAGGTGCATCGCTCTCTTTTATCAGTAAAGCCGTTTGAATGGGAGAGGGGATGCTGAATAGCTTACCCGAAACGTTGACAATACTAGACTTGGTGCTGTCGATTTTTACGTCTTTTACCGAGTCGCCTTTTTGGGCGGGTCGCTCGCCGCAAGAGCTGATTATAAAAGCGGCAATTGCCAGGTAAACGCTCAGCGACAAACCTTTTTTTAAGGACATAAATGCAAGTTTAATGTAAGATGAAAGTAAGAAAATATTGTTCATTGCACAGTTGCATTGCGATTAGTTATTTCCAGATACTTGTTCGTTTCAGCGTTGCGATGAGCACGGCGAGCGAAACGAGCGAAACGCTCAAATAAATAAAGCCGTCGCGCCACTCGGAGAACAAAAATTTCCCGATCGTGAAAAGCACGCTGTACGCCATCGCCACTGATGCAATCCAGCTTACGAACAATGGCGCTAAATTGTTCTTCTCTTTTCGTTTCTCTTTGGGTATCCCCGACCAGTTGCCATCGGGTTTAACCTGTTCGTAAAATCTGAAGAGGGTTTTTTGCGTTTCGGGTTTCGTGAGGTACATCACAACAATCCATACCGAGTTCATAAGAAGGGTAATAAAAAGTCCGGCCAGCATTAGAAACAGGGTTACAATTCTAGACGACTTTACGTAGAGCTTATCCGATTTGTCGGGAGCGATAAAGCGCTTGTAGAAATCGTTTACCAAATAGCCCGCACCCCAGTTGAGTTGGGTTGAAATGGTACTTAAATATGCGCCCAGAAAAGAAGCGAGAAGCAAACCTTTTAATCCTATGGGCAAATAGTCGCGCATTGACCGAACATAGGCTTTGCCAAATTCGCCGCTGCTAGACTCGGGATTTTCAATCGGACTTAGCTCGGGGTAGAGCAGGAGGCACGAAAGCGCCACGATGATCCAGGGCCAGGGGCGCAAGCAGTAATGCGAAACTTGAAAGAGCAATGTGGCATATACGGATCCTTTCTCCGTTTTTGTGCTCATCATGCGCTGTGCGATATACCCGCCGCCACCGGGTTCTTGCCCGGGGTACCAGCTGCTGTACCACTGTATGCCCAGATAGGCAAAGAAAGCTCCAAAGCTAATGGTGAGAACCTGTCCATCGATGGCACCGCTGTCTAAAACGGGAAAGAAGTTAAAAGTGGAATCGGGAAGTTTTGCTTTGAGACCTGACAGTCCGCCCACTTCCGGTTGATTCACCACAATTACAGCTAAAATAATGGTTCCCGCAATGGCGATAACAAACTGCACAACGTCGGTTACCGCTACTCCCCAAATTCCCGAAATGGAAGAGTAGGTTGCTGCCAGAAGCATGGTGAAAAACAGAATAACGTAAACGGAAAACAGCTCCAAACCAAAGAACTGTTGAATAATGGTGATCATTGCAAAATTTACCCATCCAATGATCAAGACGTTCATAAACAAGCCGAGGTAAACGGCTTTAAATCCGCGTAGAATGGCAGCGGGCCGGCCGCCATATCTCAGCTCTATCAATTCTATTTCGGTTAAGACTCCCGCGCGGCGCCAAAGCTTCGCGAAGAAAAAAGTGGTAAGCATTCCACCAGCGAGAAAGCTCCACCGCGGCAAAGGTGGTGGCCACCATAGAAATTCCCGCCACAAACCAGGGCATATTTCTGCCGCCCAGAAAAAAGCTCTCCAGGTCTTTAGATGCCCGCTTTCTGAAATATAGCCCAATCAAAAGACTGAAAACCAAAAAACAGGCTATGATGAGCCAATCGATGAAATGCAATGCCATAGCTTCGTTCAGGTGGCGAAATGTATAGAACTGTTCGGTTTGATCACCGTTTCAAATTATTTTCTTGCAACGTCTTTGTGTTGGTAAGTGAACGTTATTCAATACTTACCTTTGTGGCTTTTCACCGATCGCGTTTTGAAAACCTATTTCATCGATGTAATCCTGCCGCTGGCTGTCCCCAGGGCATTCACCTATCGTGTTCCGAAGAATATGGAAGGGTATGCGGCCAAAGGTATGCGCGTGATCGTACCGTTTGGCAAATCGAAGCTCTACACCGGTATAGTGGTTACTGTTCACGAGAATCCACCCGAGGGGTACAGCGCCAAATACATGGATTCTTTTTTAGACAGCGATCCCGTAGTTACAGACATCCAAATCGATTTTTGGTATTGGATTTCCGACTACTATATGTGTTATCCGGGCGAAGTAATGCTGGCCGCAATTCCGGCAGCGTTGCGCCTTTCGAGTGAGACGAAGTATATTTTGAACCCGACTTTTGATGGAGATCTCAGCCCTTTTTCCGAAAGGGAAGCACTGCTCTTGGAAGCCTTGTCGAAGGCGGAAATATTAGGGAGCGATGAAATTTCGGAAATACTCCAGGTAAAAAATATTCAGCACAGCCTGAAGAATCTTATGGAAGGCGCTGCGATTATGGTGGTTGAAAATGTAAAGGAGAAATTTAAACCCCGCACGGAAACATATCTTTCGCTCAGTGCGGCTGTTGCAGATGAAGATGGGTTAGAGAACGCCTTCAAAGCATTGGAGCGGGCTCCAAAACAACTCGAAGCGCTGATGATGTTTGTGCAGTTGAGCGGGCGCTACTCCGACAATGAAACGGCTGTGAAGAAGGCCAAGCTTCAAAAAGCGGCCGGCATCAGCAGCAACATTATTACCGAACTTATCAAAAAGGGTGTTTTTCAGTCCGAAGACCGTGAAGTTGGAAGGCTGCCGGTTTACACCAAATCGAAGAAGGCGGGGTTTGAATTAAGCGAGATCCAGGAGAAGGCACTCGCTGAAATTGACAACGGATTTGAGTCAAAGGGAGTGGTTTTGCTTCACGGAGTTACCTCTTCGGGAAAAACCGAGATGTACATAAAGCTGATAGAGCGAGAGCTTCAGGCCGGAAAGCAGGTACTTTACATGCTTCCCGAAATAGCCCTGACTACCCAGATGATTATGCGTTTGCAGAATTACTTCGGAGCAAATGTGGTGGTGTACCATTCGCGTTTTAACCAAAACGAAAGGGTGGAAGTTTGGAATAAGGTCTTAAAGAATACGCCGGGCGATGGCAGGTTAATTCTTGGCGCACGGAGTTCTCTCCTGTTGCCATTTTCCAATCTGGGATTAATTATCGTAGATGAAGAGCACGAAAATTCTTTTAAGCAATACGATCCGGCTCCGCGGTATCACGCAAGAGATGCAGCTATTTTGCTGGCTATTATGCATCGGGCTAAAACCCTTTTGGGTTCGGCAACACCGGCAATGGAGAGCCTGGAAAATGCGCGAAACGGAAAATACGGATATGTAGAAGTTTCTGAGCGCTTTGGCGGAATAGAGCCACCCGTTATCGAGCTGGCATCGCTAAAGGAAAA
>JAIVHP010000182.1 GCA_020201045.1 Flavobacteriales bacterium | reverse complement strand
ACTCTATAGACAGACACTATTTAATCTTGCAATCGGGCAATGCGTTCTCCAACCTTTTCAATTGCTCGTCGGGGATTTGATTTCCGGAAACGGAGAGCTTCTTCAGGTTTTTTAACCCGTAAATAGACTCCGGCAGATTGGTCAACTTATTGTCGGAAATATCCAGGTTCTTCAAATCATTCATACCCGCAAAAGCATCGGGAATGGTTTCAAATTCGTTTTTGCTCAAGATGAGCTTCTTCAGTGATGTGAGCTCGCTCAGGCACTCTGGAAGGCTAATTAAACCAATATTCACCGCACGAATGGTTTTGATTTCGGGATACGCGCAAATCGATTCGGGAAGTGCTTTGCCCCGCATGTTTCCATCAACCAGCCCACTCAATATGAGCATATCATTTTCTACCCGGCCTTCCAGCGATATTTCTTCACCGGCATCATCGCTCTCATCAGGTGTTTGATTCATAAATTCTTCCACAGTCATTTCGCTGATATCTTTCTTCGGTGCATCCTTACCGTGTACTTTGGCAATTTCCGCATACTTGTCTTCTGCTATTAAAAAGTCAATATCCTTGTTGAATTTTCGCCTACCGAGAATTTTCTTGATATCAGGTGCAGTAACAAGATTCGTTGGATTCAGGCCACTGTTGTATTTTTCTACCATTTCCTGTTGGGCTATAAAACCGCGAAACTCTTTAAGGCGATCCACTTCATTTTGATTTACAAATCCGTCTTGTGCGAGCTCAAGAGCCTTGTCGAGATTTTGGCGAGCATTTTCAAATTCGCCGGTAAAAGTGAAGCCAATACTCAGGTTCTCGTGAAGTGCCTGCGCTACTTTTTTATTTACCGCCGCTTTTTTATCGCTCGCATCGTATCGTTCCAGCCAGGATTCCCAGATTTTTATCGGGCCATCAAGTGCTGCAAAGTCCTTATTTTCCAGTGCTGCTATTGCCGTAGATGAAGCCGTTTCTGTTTCGGTGTAATCCGCGGCTTTTCCCGAACCATAGCCAATTTCAAAAGTCAGCGTTGTTTCTTCAAAGAAAACGCGATTGTAAATACTTTCAGCCAGGTTTCCAATATGGTTAACGATTCCTTTCCGCGCCAGGGAAGCGTCTCCAAAATCGGCGAAAGCCAAATTCAAGTCGGCTTCGCTGGTGTAATTCACCACCTGAATGGAAGTTTGGGAACCTTCTCCGATGTTCCGGTGCTTCTCAATTTGCTCGTTTCCAAACTGGAGTTCCATTTCTGGGTTGAGCTCCCATGTATCAATCAATCCTTCTGAATTTCGGGCCTGAACCAGGGCAGGCATGCTATACTTCACCGTGAAATAGTATTGGCTGCAGCCATCTTTTGGAACCATGCACTGAGCCTGCTTTTGCTCTTTCGCAACAATCATTGGTTGGCCTATCGCCATATCAATAGTGATGTCGCCTTCGCCGCCCACAACATTAACTTCTTTCAATGCCAGGTAGTTTACCTTCGACATGCGCTCTACATTTGATTTCATCATGTCCATGTTTCCGAGATACAACCTTAACGTATCCTTGTTAAAGGGAAGGTCGCCGGTGTAAACCTGAATTCCCAAATTCTCCATTCCTTCAACGGGAACCGAAGGGTATTGGGTGTAATCAAATTTGGCCTTATCAGTCTTTGATTTTTGTCCCATCAGGGAACTCGCCAGCAGAACGGAGGTAAAGAGTAAAAGTGTTTTCATGGTTTTTGAGTTTATGCCCGGTTATCAATATGCTTGCCAAAAAGGTTAAATGGTTTTTGAAACTGCAATGCACAAAGCTCAAAAATAGGATGTTGGATCCGATGTGGAAGGATTGAGAATTTAGACATCGATTGTTTAAAAAAGCGCCAAACAGCCGTGGGCATTTACCTTTCTGGGAACTTACAACTGCCACCATGACCAGAATCGCTTTTGATTTTTTGCGATTTCAATCAAATGGAATTGCAATTACCAGAGTTCTTGGATGCGATTTGCTTCTTTATCTGTAGAGTTCATTTACTGGCACTCAAACCGATTCAGTATAAATTTTATTCGCGTTAGGTCAAACCTTGTCGACAACGAGTTTGTAACTCGGATCTTCCAATACGTTCACATCGATTATTTTATCGGCATTCATAAGAAGCTTTTGACAGTCGGGGCTGAGGTGCCTTAAATGCACTTTCTTATCTACTTTCAGGTAGCGCTCGGTAATTTTATTCAGCGCTTCAATAGCCGACATGTCCACCACACGGCTTTCTTTGAAATCGATCACAATTTCGTCCGGGTCGTTTAGGATGTCGAATTTTTCGTTGAAAACGGTAACAGACCCAAAAAACAGGGGACCGTAAATCTCGTAGTGTTTCACGCCGTCTTCGTCAATGGATTTTCTCGCGCGAATACGCTTGGCATTGTCCCACGCAAAAACAAGGGCCGCGATGATTACGCCTACAATGACCGCCAGAGCCAGGTTGTGCAAAACAACCGTAACCAGCGTTACAACCACCATCACGAAAATGTCTGATTTGGGCATTTTGTTGACGGTTTTCAAGCTCGCCCACTCAAAAGTTCCCAGGGCAACCATGATCATCAGTCCGGTGAGTGCGGCCATCGGCAATTGCTCAATGATTCCGGCTCCAAACATTACGAAAAGCAACAAGGCCACTGCCGCCACTATTCCCGACAGGCGTGCACGCGCTCCGTTTGAAATGTTGATTAGGCTTTGGCCCAGCATGGCGCAACCCCCCATTCCCGAAAACACACCCGAAAGTATATTTGCCGCGCCCTGAGCTACGGCTTCTTTGTTTCCGCGCCCGCGTGTTTCGGTAATTTCGTCTATGATGTTTAAGGTAAGCAGGCTTTCAATTAATCCCACCCCGGCCATAATAGCAGCATAAGGGAAGATCAACTTCAGCGTTTCGAAGGTCAGCGGCACATCGGGAATGTGAAATGGCGGAAACCCACCCTGAATGGAAGCGATATCGCCAACTGTTTTAGTGTCTATTCCAAATCCCAGCACAATTCCAAAAACTGCCAGAATAGCAACCAGAGAGGAAGGAATGACTTTGGTGATTTTTGGAAGCCCCCAAATAATGAGCATCGTTAGCAATACCAGACCCAGAATGGTGAAGAGTTGCATGCCGCTCAACCAATTTCCCGAATCGTCTTTAAACTGGCTGAGCTGAGACATGAAAATGATGATGGCCAATCCATTTACAAAACCGAATATAACGGGGTGGGGTACCAATCTCATCAGTTTACCCAATCGCAATACTCCGGCAATTAACTGGATAACACCGGCCAGGACTACCGTGGCGAAAACATACTCCGGGCCATGGGTGATAGCCAGGGCCACAATTATCACGGCTACTGCACCAGTAGCTCCAGAGATCATTCCCGGCCGGCCACCGAGAATGGCCGTTACCAGGCCTACAACAAATGCCGCATAGAGCCCAACCAGGGGCGAAAGTCCGGCGATAAGCGCAAAGGCAACTGCCTCTGGAATAAGCGCCAGGGCAACAGTAAGTCCTGAAAGGACCTCGGTTTTGTAGTCTACCTTTTGTCTAAAATCAAAAAGGTTGAGGTATTTTTTCATTTTCATGTCTTTGCAAATGATTTTTCATTTGCTGAATTGGTAATCGAAATCAGTCTTAAATATTCTGCAAAAGCAGCGATTGAGTTTAGGCCGGCACGGCGCAGAAAGTGCGAAGTAGCAAAGGGAAATCGGAATCTTGTTTTGGCAGTTGTACGCTAGTTTTTGGAAGGCGCAAAGCAAGTGAACTTTAGGCTTAAAAGGAAGAAAAAAATGAATCTTGATGTAAACTTATCAAAGACAGTTGCTAAGGTTAACTTTAGGGGCTGTTTTAAGTGATATTTAGCTGCTCTGACAGGTCGAGCTTTACATGCAACCGCCTTGAAAAGCGGAACAGATAACATTTCACTCCATTGTTGAGTTGTTTTAAATTGATCTTATCGAAAAATGAAGTAGTCGCTGTACACCAGTTGCAATACCGGTAAACTCGCGTGGAAAAATCTTAGGTTCAGTACCCAAAGTCCAGGCGAAAAACTCCGTTCTATGAGCGAAAAATCGCATTAACTTTGCGAACACAGATTCAACATTATGGCATCATTTGATATTGTTTCAGAAGTAGATTTACAGACTGTAGACAACGCTGTAAACTCCGCAAAAAAGGAAATTGAAAACCGCTACGACTTCAAGGGAACGGGGAGTATTGTAGAGCTCGACAAGAAAAACCTTGTGATAGAACTAACCACAGAAAACGATTTTCGGATAGATCAAATGGAGACGGTGCTCATCGGCCGATTTGTAAAAGCCAAAATAGATCCGGCCAGCTTAGACCTTTCCAAAAAGGCCTATGCACAGGGCAAGGTTGTGAAAAAAGAGATACCCGTGCGACAGGGTATTGAGCGCGATACCGCCAAGAAAATTGTGAAAGCCATCAAAGACGCTAAAATAAAAGTAGAAGCGGCAATACTCGATGACAAGGTGCGGGTTACTTCGAAATCAATAGACAATTTGCAGCAAACGATGGCCATTTGCCGAAAGGGCGACTTTGGATTGCCTTTGCAGTATGTAAACATGAAGTAGCGCTGAACGATTGGTGATGCGCTTAACTTGAATTTGGCTCGCTCCTTTTACCAAACTGATTAGAATTTTAATTATCGAAATCCCTTTATTCCACCATGGAAGAAACAACTGAGTCTATAAAGACTATTGATCAGCCGCTGTATTTTGAATTGGCGGAAATAGAGCAGATCATTGCGCACCGTGTGGGCAATAAAAACAATGAGCAGGATTTAATTCCGTCGCATAATTTGCTTCGAACAGATGAACGCCTGCGCGGTATGCTGCACCGCTATTTTCTAAAGCCCTTTGTGCAG
>JAIVHP010000404.1 GCA_020201045.1 Flavobacteriales bacterium | reverse complement strand
ATTCGCCGCTGATCTTATCCACAGTATACCAACTGATGGAGACGCGCCCGCTATCAGCAGCAACCGCGGGGAAAAAGTGATAAACTTCGACAGAGTCCACCAGTAAATTCCCAAATTCTGTTTGCGGGGAGAAGCTCTGTCCCCCATCGTTGGAATAAGTGAAATAGGCCTTGCTTTCACCGTCTTCGAGATCCGTCCAGGCGATGTAAACATTATTTCCATCTACGTCCATGCTGGTAGCAGCATTTTCACGATCGTGGATCACTGTTTCGTTACCTGTGAATTGGGTGGGAAAGAAAATGCCACCTTGACCGGCCTGCACAGGAGTCCCGAATGTTTGAGCACCATCAGTGGAAACCGCATGATATATTAGTCCACCGCCTGATGAATTGTTCACATATACGCAAGAAACGTGTACACGGCCGTTTTGGTCAACTTTAATATTGCCAAATTGTGTGTCTTCACCGTTGGGACCAAAGGGTACAGCAACAGCAATATTATCCAGGTCAAACTGATTGGAACCGGCTGGTTTGGTCAATACGATTTGGCCTTGTGTATTTAGATCACCACCCGGATAATAAGCACTCATGTAAAGGTTCCCGTCATAAGAACCACCGGTATTATCTACGTCCATCCATTGCCGATCCAGTATATCTGCCGAAAGTATATCATTATCATAAACCACATGTTCATCTGGCGGAGGAATTACAAAGTTTGCACCGTTATCATTAGAATAAACTAAGAAGATACCACCATTGATATCCAGAAAACTTCCGTGTACATAAAGATAGGTAAGATAAAGCGTACCATCATCATCAAAAGCAAGTATGGGATCTCCCCCTCCAAATTGATTATCACCGGGAAAAGCTTGGCTCAGCGCAGCTTCAGAATCAAAGGTGCTCTGAGTCCAGCTCGCACCGGCATCTGTAGAAACGAAAACGGGATATGATAATCCTCCTTCCGAATTTTGCATAAATGAGACAGCCAGAATACCCGGGTCGTCTGGATGTATGGCAATGTGTGGTTCGGCACCGTCTTCCAACAGATCTTCATCAGAAAAAGATTTAGATTGATAGGTCTTCTTATAATAAGCTTCAAATCTAGCCACATCGGCTGCTGTTGCAGTGCCTTCGTATTGTTTAATGAGATAATTTCTAGTCGTAGTGTCGCGCACTTTCTCATTAACATAGTCATAAAATGGAAAAGACGACTGACCCGCCAAATGACCTGATAAACAAAATATTAAGAGAAAGAAAAAGCATTTTTTTAACATGAATCTGATGTAAGTATTTATAAAATTCGACTATTTGCGGATTTCATCTTTAGCACGTAATCAACTCTAAAAAGGTTGGGGGAACAGGGAAAAATAATATGCCTTGCTCGTGGTGTGAGTAAATTAGAGTTTGCAATACTGTCCAGCCACTAATTTTCGATTTCAAAAAAACTATTTTCACCCCGTGATTTTTATCTATGGATTTATTGCCCTCTGGATTTCCTGGGTGTGGGTAGACTACTTTCGATTAATCGACATCTACGAGCGCGAGCATCTCAAATACGCCTTGTTGATCTTTTTGCTGGGTGCCGCTTCGGTATTTGTCGTATTCGGAATTAATGACCTGGTGTTTGGCAGTATTTCCTTCGTCCTAAACGGCCAGTTGATAAACGACTACTTATACTACTCCATCAAGGTTGGCGCGGTAGAAGAACTGGCTAAATTCCTTCCCTTTGTCATTTTTTACGTCCTCTTTAAAAAACAGCTCAACGAACCCATCGACTACCTTTTTTACGGGTGCACTTCGGCACTGGGCTTCGCGGCGGTGGAAAATACCCTTTACTTCTATTCAAACGGCGCGAGTATCATAAACGGCAGGGCCATACTCTCCACATTGGGCCACATGATGTGGACGGGAATGATTTGCTACGGAGTGGTTCGATACAAGTACCTGCACAAAAAGACCGCCTTCCTGGCTATTCCGGGGTATTTTTTGCTCGCCGCATTTGGCCACGGATTTTTTAATTTTTGGCTGGCTTTTGAACCTTTTCAGGGAAAGGGTTGGTTGGTTACCATTGCCTACTTTCTCATCTCTATCTCCTTATTTGTAGGGATGCTAAACAACGCCATCAACAACTCGGCCTTTTTCACTTACCACAAAGTAATCCACGCTTCGCACGTGGCGCGAAGGCTATTTATCCATTTTGGAATAGTGTTCCTGGTGCAGTTCGCGGTACTGGCCTACACCACATCCGTTGTAGAAGCCATTGTAGATTTGCACGCCCAAATTTATTTCCCCGGGTTTATCGTAATGATCAGGAAAAAAGGGGTTTCTCGAATCGGCGTTCAAGGCTCTCCTTTTGACGATGTTTTGGCTCGGGGTTACTTTCAAAAAAACGTAAAACTCTATCCACTGTCGAAGCGGAGAACAGCAATCAAATCGGTTCGGGATGTTTATATCGCTTCAAAGCACTTTTTGAGTGAAGACGAGCCGGCTTATCGGGCAGAGATACGCAGCGGAGAAAAGATTGAGCCAAACAACCGGGTCTTGCTCGTGGCGAAAAGCAAAGGGGTGGCTTACCGCGGAAAATATCCCATTGTAGGTATATACCGGATCCTGGAACCTTTTGACCCGAAAGAAGCGCGCCAACCCGATGATAATTTTTCGTTTCTGGAATGGGGGTATGTGGTGAAAGATGAAGCGGAATCAAATGAGAGGAATGGTTCCTAATTACGAAAAAGTTAAATTCAAAAAATGGGTCGCAGCATCGTTTTTCTAGCAGTTACCGCATTGCTTATGTGCAGCACACAAAGTTGCACTCCAAGGTATATCACTATCGGCTTCGATGAAGATACAGCGAATGTTCATGTAAATCCTTACTACGATTATTCAACGGGAGTTTTCCACAAAGACACTACACACTGAGCTGTTACCATTGACTCCATTGCGAAGTACACGAAAACATGTGGTCGGGAGACTTATTTTTTCTCCGGTTCTTCAGAAAGTATTCACATCCGAGTTAGTGCGGAAAAAGAGAATCAACCCGAGATTTGCACCGTACTTCGTCCACAGATATTTCTAGAATTTGATGACGCTGTAACTCATTTCTCGGGACCTACTGATGGGCTAAAGTATACACGCAATAGGAAAATTTTCGCACTGCCATCGAAGAGAAAACATTCAGCTGGGAAGCATGAAACATATCGTTTCTCTACCCATAAAAATGACACAACAAACTTTACCCACCCCTTTGGAATCAAATATTTGGGGCTCGCCATCGATCCATTGCCCGGATACGGACGGGGTTGGAGTTCGGGAAAAGCTGAAAACTTCATTGGCAACGGAGTATTCTTCAATTTTGGACTGGCGCTTATCGTAAACGATTTCCGATTATTGATGCGTTTGGCTTATTGGGATTTTAAAACTGCTGCGGAAATAAGTCCCGGACCAAATTACAAGGGAATGAGTTCGGCAAATTTAGAGTTCGGACTTGGATACCAAGTAGTAGATGCTACCTATTTTACTGTTATCCCGAAGGTATTTGGCGGAGGTAAAAAATTTAAATTTTCACCATCAGAAAGTGAAATGGAAATGATCGAAACAGACCGATTTTACACCTATGGAGCAGGGCTTACGGTAGACTTTAAATTTCATCAGCTCCTTCGAAATAAAGTCCAACGGGAAGCTAAAAAAGGTGAGTATTTTTACTTAAAATTTGATACCGGTTGGTACCCTGAACTATTTGAAAGGCCATTCGATATTTCGGGCTCTCTCGTTTATTTTACCATCGGTTTTTCGGCATACTTCGGCGGCGCGAATGAGTTTAGAAACTTAAAAATAAAGAAGTAAACAAATCGCAGGGCATGCCAGAGCAAAGCGACTGGACTTAATAAGGCTGACAAAATTAGCTTCATCAAGTATCCCGATGGAATTAGCTGTCTGACCGTCTATCGCATCTCCCAAGTAAAAAAACACTGGGAGGGGTATCGCATACTTGGATGAGTTTGGCCACATTTGGCGGATTCAATAACCTGAGATATGTTGAGCCGATAAGCGGCCCGTGAAATAGCAATTCAACAAAGCATCGGGTGGGTGTTAAAAAACTATTTCAAAAAGTTAATTGAGAAGTTCGTATATTTGCGAACAACAATTCAAAACCCGAGATGCAAACCGTCAATAAAGTAAAGTACTTCACCGCCGAGCAAGAGCAAACAGCCAGATTTGCCAAAGCGCTGGGTCACCCGGTTCGCATTGCGATTCTGGAATTGCTAAACTCACAAGCCTGCTGTTTTCACGGCGATATGGCCGAAGAATTGCCCATTGCCAAGTCTACCCTATCGCAGCATTTAAAAGAACTCAAAGATGCGGGATTGATTCAGGGCGATATTACTCCGCCATCGACAAAATACTGTGTCAACAGAGAAAATTGGTCCAAAGCGAAGGCGTTGCTAAACAATATTTTCGAATAATTTTTTAACCTTATTGTTCGTAGTTTTACGAACTACGAATATTTATTCGTAGATTTGCGAACAGAAACAATAACAAGCGATAAAATGAAACAAATAAAAGTTTTAGGTCCCGGATGCCCCAAGTGCAAAACCACTTATACCAACGTGATGGAAGCCCTCAAACAATCGGGAATAGAAGCCGATGTAACGAAGGTAGAAGACATTGAAGAAATGATGAAGTACAACGTGCTCACCACTCCGGTATTGATGATCGATGAAAATATCAAAATCAAAGGCCGAGTTGCTCAGGTAAATGAAATAATTGAGCTCCTTGGATAATTTGAAAATGGTGCAATTGTTCAATTTGGAAATGGCTTAGTTTATCAAATTGACAGATTAAGAAATATCCAAATTGCACCATTTCTAAATTGAATCATTTCCAAATTAAGTAATTGAACATGTTTGATTGGTTGCAAAATTTTTCGGATTGGCTTATTTATTCGGTGCTAAACCTGAGTGCATCGACCAAGTTAGGTACGGCCCTAAACTTCTTTGTTTACGATACCATAAAGATTCTCATCCTGCTTTTTGTGATCGTTTTTATCATGGGAATCGTGAATGCCTACTTGCCGGTTGAAAAGCTCAAAGACTTTTTGCACCGTAAGAAACTCTTCGGGTTGGAATATCTTTTCGCATCCGTTTTCGGAGCCATCACACCCTTTTGTTCTTGCTCTTCTGTGCCTTTATTAAGGCGAATACGAAGAAGAAAAACTCACTTTTCGCGAGCGCCTGCCCGACATTACACGTGGAGCCTGGGACATCGTAAAAGGTGTGATCATCTACGTGGTAATCGGTATCGGAATCGGTGCCGCCATGCACGGCTATGTTCCCGAAAACTTTTTTGAGCAGTACCTGGGCGGTGGACAATGGTGGACCGTTCCGCTGGCGGTAATCGTGGCTGTACCCATGTACGCCAATGCCGCGGGAATTGTACCCGTCATTCAGGTCTTCGTCGCCAAAGGTGTGCCGCTCGGAACCGCCATCGCCTTTATGATGGCTACCGTAGGGCTATCCATTCCCGAAGCAACCTTGCTCAAGAAGGTGATGACGGTAAAACTAATTGGCATTTACTTTGGCGTGGTTACGGTCTTTATCATCCTATCGGGATTTGTCTTTAATATGCTGCTATGAAAGAATTTTGGAACAATCGATACGCCGAGCCGGAATACGCTTACGGGCAAGAGCCCAACGCTTTTCTCAAAGAACAACTCAAGGAATGGCGTCCGGGAACTATCCTGCTGCCCTGTGAAGGCGAAGGCAGAAACGCCGCTTACGCTGCCGCGAATGGGTGGAATGTACAAGCTTTCGACCTCAGCGAAATGGCTAAAACTAAAGCAGAAAAGCTCGCGACCGAAAAGGGTGTAACCGTAGATTTCACCGTTGCAAATGCAGCCGAAATCGAGTTTGATGCAAACCGTTTTGACGCAGTGGCATTTATCTACGCCCATTTTCCGGATGCGGTAAGAAGCCGAATTCACCGTGAAGCCATTCGGTGGTTGAAGCCCGGCGGAAAGCTCATTCTCGAAGCTTTTAACCCCGAACAAATGGGCAAGAATTCAGGAGGACCTAATGAGCAGTCAATGCTATACACCACCGAAATGTTGGAAAAGGATTTTAAAGGCCTAGACATTGAGCTTTTGGAAACATCCGAAACACGGCTGAGAGAAGGCAAATACCACGACGGAGATGCGGCTATCATTCGGTTGGTAGGAACAAAAAAAATCAAGACATGAAAACAAAAACAACCTTACTTCTGGAACTTTGGATCGAATCGCGAACGCGGTTCAGCAATCAAATTGATGCACTTACCGAAGGCGATTTAGGAA
>JAIVHP010000181.1 GCA_020201045.1 Flavobacteriales bacterium | reverse complement strand
CCAAAGCCAAACAAAAGCGATGATGACAGAGTCAATCAGCGCAAAAGATCAAATGAATGGGGCATCTAACCCCATCCATTTGAGCCAAACAAAAGCTCAGAATCCAGATGTAATCTGTGCAAAATAATGACCAATAAGTAACATATTCTGGTCAGTGTTATTCAGGCATGCTCAACTCATAACTTATAACCCATAACTCATAACTTCAACTCATCACTTATAACTCCCGCCGGCCGACGCAGTGGCATGTGCTGAGGCGGGCAGGCATCACTCATCACTTTTACACCCCTAACTGTTCACCTTTTAAAAAACGCTCGATAGTAGGACAAAATCATAAATCTTTAAAATCTCATTATTATGAAAACGCATTCCTACCTCAAAGTTTTCTCCATTCTATTTTTAACATGGATTACAGCACACGCATCATTCGCTCAGGTTTCACTTGGCGGAAGAGCGGGCATCAACGTCGGATCTTTTAGATGGGACGAAGCCACCCGAAACAGCAAAGACATCGGAACCTCGTCGCAGATTGGTCCACACGTGAGTTTTGTAGCACTCTACGAACCCAGCAGTTGGTTTGGCCTACAGGCCGAAATTCAATACATCCAAAAAGGCGCCAAGGCCAGTTTTGGATGCGAAAACTGCCAGGTTCAAAACGGAACCGATGCAAACGGACAGCCTCAAGTTGTTACTGCGACAGAATTAGATCAGGAGCTGCTCTACAAAACCAATTACATCGAAGTGCCCATTCTGGCGCGCATCAGGTTGGGCGGCGATAATTTTGCCTTCAACGGATTCCTGGGTCCAACTTTTGGAATGGCGCTTTCGGGCACATCGCGGTTTTCGCAAGACCTGGAAGTGCAAAACCAGCAACCGCAAAATTCGGTAAATACCGAAAAACTCGACTTCGATAAAGACTACAATCGCTTTGATATCGGCGGACTCGTGGGAGCGGGATTTCAGGTGGCTGCCGGACCCGGATCCATCACTTTCGATCTGCGCTATGTGCTCGGCATTTCCAACCTCGTAAAAGAAGACGACCCCGATGAGCGCGTGAAGAACAGATCATTCCAAATTGGCGTGGGCTATATCGTGCCTTTGTAGAAAGGACGACCATTCGCCTTGAAAAATCTGCCTTCGGGCAGATTTTTTTTTGTTTTTATTGTTCACCTTTTGAGACGGTATCGATAGAAGGAAAAACAATACAACATGAACCGATTAAATCAACTTCTCGCCCTAAGCACTGCCTTCTTAACCATATCATGCGGTGCGCAATACACCGAAAGCGAAAACCAGGCTTATTACCAAACTTCTAATGCTTCTGGCAATACTTCAGAAGCCGGTGAAGGTTTGCGGAAAGTATCCTTCAACGATCGGGAAAATAACAACATGCCCGCTTACACCCTGGCTCTTCCGGCGAGTTATGCATTTGAAGGAAACGTTTACTGGGAAACACAAGCCGGAATTTACGTTCCAAATGCACACGGCCAGGCTTATAACCAAGCGACCAAAACAGGGATCGTCTTCTTTCCCAGCGTGAGCTTTAAAAGCCAGTCGGGACCGAACTATGCCCAATACACCCAGATGATGGGCAATACAGGCGGAGATGTTAGAATGATGCCTACCGACCAGGCGATAGAGCAAATTGTTCTTCCCTACGTTCGGAGCCAGAAAGGAAATATCAACATCGAAGGTGGCCGCTCTATTCCCAACCTCGAAAAGCAGCTATGGCCACAAGACGCTTCGCAGGCCAAATCAGATGGATTTATGTACAGCTACACCTATCAGGCCGACGGCGAAACCTATAAAGCAGAATTGTATGCGGTGCGATTCGCTTTCGACATGCCGGTATCGGGCTCTTACGGTCAGGACATGATTACCCGCTGGGGATTGGGGCGCATCTTTGAGATCAGCGCACCGGCATCAACCTTCGACCGCGAAAAAGCTGAGCTAATGCAAATTGTCAAATCAGTAAAGACCAATCCGGAGTGGCAGGCCCTTTGCCGACAAATAGACCGTCAAAAAGCGCGCGAAATCGATAATATGGCCGCGAACTCAGCGGCGCAACACCAAAACAGGATGCGCCAAAATCAAGATGCTTTCGACGCTACGCAACGCGCACACAGCGACCTTCAAAACACCTACGATCAGGGAAACCAGGCGTGGATGAACAACCAGCGCACCATCGATGCCGGACACCAAAACTCGGTGAATTCCATTCACGGGTATGAAAACTACACCGACCCAAATACGGGAGACAACTACACCCTCGACAATCCAAACAAGTACAACTGGACAAATGGAAACGGGGAAGTCATTTCTACCGACGATGCTTTTTACAATCCCGAGCGCTACAATTCAGGCTCTTACTACCAGCTCGACCCCAGATAAGATATCAACCACACTTTCGGCTGCCATTTGGCTGCTGAGGTAGGAAGGAGAGCAGCTCGCAAGGGCTGCTCTTTTTTGGTTGATGGTGATCCCGAAAAAGGCCAATTCAATAAATCCCTATACCAGGCATTTCTGCCAGCGAAGAGAATTGGGCCAACAGAGCAGATTAAAAATAGGGGGCCACATTTAAATCGCAAATAAGATTTTGCTGGGTTGATACGGGTGAGACTTTGCAAGAGAAATTTTGATGGTTTTCTCACCGTCTGTCCGCCATTCGGCGGAGCTCAAGCGTCAGCGTTATTTTTTACACAGAGAACAGTGAGAAAATGGACAACCAAAGCTCAAATTGATGAGAACACAGAGGCGTGCAAGCACGCTGTGAGAAATCAGGTTAATTTGAGAAAATCTGATTTTTGCTCTCACTGATCGCTTGCGATCCTCCTTTGAGCGTTTCGCGAAATCCCGAACTTGTTTCGGGGTAAGCGAAGCAATCCCGAACTTGTTTCGGGGCTCTGCGAACTCTGCGAATTACTCTGCGAGCTTTGCGTGAAATGCGCTACAGCTCTAAAGTTCACCCCGACGCTGGAGCTCCGCCGAATGACGGAGGGGACGCAAAGAGACTCTTGCCACAGCGTTATCAAATTTTAGTCTATGCTTTCATTCTCGTTGAAAAAAAGAATTAAGAAACTAGGGGCTTTGCGAGCTACGTAAATCATCTAAACAGATATCCAAAAAAAATAG
>JAIVHP010000403.1 GCA_020201045.1 Flavobacteriales bacterium | reverse complement strand
CGAATAATCTGCCCACACTTACTTCGGGGTCTTCGATGATGGTTTGACTCATGATGCCTTTCTGGCCGTTTACATAGACCAGTAAAGGCTCATCTGATGTTTGATTAAAGTGGCAGGAAACAACGTAGTTGTTATTCGCAGCAATCGGCTGAGCAGATTTGGCCCAAACCGTCTCTGCGATGCGGGCGTCGTTGTTTCCGGCGCCTTCTCTATACCCCCAGCGATTGGTTGCTGACTGTTCGTCATTTGCGTCATTCCAGGCGTGAAAGTAAAGGTACTGGTTGTATAAGTAAATGGCTGTGCCGCGCGTGGCTCCGCCTTGTTCGTATATAATGCGAGCATTGTTTGTATTTACACTTGCACCACTTCCCACATCATCATCATCTGGCACATCATCCGGTCTAATCACCATAAAGTAGGAAAGCCTTTCTACAAAACCCGCCGTATTGATCACTGAGCTATTGGAGATTTCGTAACAGTCGGCTTCGCTTGGGTTAGAGCTTCCATCAAAATCAAGCGCTTTTCTATTGTTCAGAGCTGGGTATGTATTTAGGGTGGCTCTGTTGTTGTTTCCGGTGTATCTGTTGAGTGTAATATTTCTGGGCGAGAAATTGGTAATGCTGTTCTGTAGCCCCGAACCACTCATCCGGTCTGCGTCAACCCAAACTACATTGTCGATATCCTTACCGATTCCGGCGGCTCCTTTCCATTCAAAGGGGGAATAGTCTATAATGGTGTAAGTAAGATCATCGGCAGATCCGATGGTTGCATTATTTGCACCGGTTAAATTGAAAAAAACTGTTTCTTCGGGTTCGTCTTCGACGGCGTCCTGGTTCACGAAAAACGGTCCGAGAAAAGCTTCGTCTTCAAAGGGAGAGAAGAGCACATTGCCATTCGAAGATCCGCTAAAATCTTCTTCAAGCGTAGCCGTTCCGGGCAGCATGGAGTAATCGATTTCAATATCCAGACTCGATAGCCTATCCAAAAGTATAAGCAAGAAGGGTTCTCCTACTGACTCGAATCCAGCTTGCGCCGAACTTGCAAAGCTAGCAACGGGGAGCGGATCATTCTCTTCAATGGTAACGTCGTGCTCTATGATCGATGAAGGTTCCACACCGGCACCGACGAACTCGTATATCTGAAGTCTGATATTTTCATCGGCTTCGTATACATCGTCGTCGATAATATCAATGCTAACCTGCTTCAGGCTTTCTCCATCAGCGAAGGTTACCGTTTTAGAAGATGGAAAACTATAATCTTGTGGGTCGGGGAGCGCAGCGGTTCCAAGCGCGTCCGTTTCTGCACCTACCACCTGAACAAGAAGGGATGCTTCGCCATCGGTATCTCCATCTCGGACAATATCAACAAGGTGAGTGCCTACTCCTTCGGATGCTGTACTGCTCGCGGATTGGAAGGAAAATTTTGGCGGCGGGTCGTTGTCGTAAATGGTGTAGGTAAGAGTGTCGCGCTCGCCAATGGTAAGTCCCGGCGTGGTGTTCGGACCGGAATTTAGAATAACTTGAAACGACTCTGTAGAAGGGTCTTCTGCAATGGTATCGTTGATGATATAGACGGGTATGTTCTGTGGAAGCGGAAAGTTTGATATCAAAGTAAGACCAGAATTTTGCACACCATCATCGTAATTGTAATCGTCTACACGTAGTGCCGTTCCTTGAATAATATCATAATCTATGGTATACGCATCGGTTGTCGACGAAGTTGAGTAGTTTAATCTTACCTCCAGATTTACAAGTATGGAGTCGGGACTTGGATCTGATTCGAAAGAAAATGATTCTGTAAGTGTGAAATTTACTTCTGGCTTTAACCAGGCAAAAGTGAAAAAGGCATCGTCGGGCATGTCGTACTCTATATTAAAAGTTGTGCCAGAAGTATTCTCAAACGCTTCAACAACGGTGGACGAAGAAGTGAAATTTGGGAAGTTTTCACTGTTTTCATCTACAATTAATACAAGTTTAGAATATCCAACAGGAGCTGGCGGTAGCTCATCACTGTCGATGCTAAAACTGGTAGTACCGACATCCCCGCGCCGGTCGGCTCTCCAAATGCGCTGCAGTCGCTGAATACTCGAAGAGTTATTGGGAACGCCATTATCTGTATAGAGCAAATTACCTCCGTTGTGACCGGTAAAGAAAAATTGGTTTGGACCACTAATGTCATCTGCTGTAATCTCAAATGGATTCCTGCCCTGACTCGGTTTATGAGCATCCGTGTCTAATTGCCCTATTCCGATGACATCCCGGCCATAGCCGGCCTGGTGGTCGTATTGGTCGGCTATAACTCCAAGCTCGGCAAAATATTTTGCACCGAGGTAATTCTCAATAATGTTTCGCTGGGTGTTGTTTAGTCGGTCGTTGTAATAGCAAATTTCAGCTAACCTTCCGGTAAAAGGTCGTGTTCCTCCCTGGTTGTTTATAATGGCATCTTTTAAAACAGAATCGTCGTTCACAGCACCTATACCAATGGGGTTGGGGTGGGCTGCCAAAGATCCAATACCTAAATTGTTATTTGGGTTACCGCCGTTTCCGTTGTAATTTTTAATACCATCTAGCTGGATATTGTCAAATACCTGTCCGTTTAACCACCCCCTTACATAATTTGGATTGGTATTGACCGTACCTGTATTCTGTGCGTAAAATTGAGTGGACAGAACATAGGTGGTGTTTGGATTTATAGCTGTTCTCGCGTATGAATAGCCCCAGGATGGAGTGCCGTCGCTGTCATTTCCCTGAAAATCATAGCCACCCACGTAAACAAACCCTTCTTGAATAACGACATTGTAGCCCCTTACGGTTCCACCTTCCTCGTAAATTACCTGTGTGGATTCTACATCTGTGGAGGTGCGAAATGCGAAAATTACTGTCTTGGTTGTTGCAACACTTTGAAGGTTCATGTCGGTGCTTGAAGCGAGCGTCAGATATCGCCCGTCTTCAAAGGTTACGACAGGAAAGCCGTTAATAGCATTTGCAGCGTCATCTCTGAAATAAGGTGCGAGATCTCCGGGAATCGCGTTTTCAACAACTGCAGATGGCCCCACATCCGACCATGAGGTTAGATCGTCTCCATCTGCAAGCGAAGTGAGTTCACTCGCATCCAGCCATATTCTGCACGTGCTTTG
>JAIVHP010000180.1 GCA_020201045.1 Flavobacteriales bacterium | reverse complement strand
TCCCGTTTTGGGATCCACGTATTCGTAGAGCAGCTCCATGGTTCTGGAAAAGGATTTTTCCGTGTTTTTGTGGAGGTTGCTCACGGCAATGCGACTCGCGAGCAAAGCGTAATCCGGGTGCTTTACCGTATTGGTCGCAGCCACTTCGGCGGCGAGGTTGTCGAGCTCTGATGTGGTTACCCCTTCGTAAATGCCATTGATTACTTTTTTGGCAACTTCGTAAGGATCAATCACCGGGTTTAGGCCGTAGCACAGCTTCTTGATGCGCGCAGTGATTTTGTCAAATTTAACCGCTTCTTTACGGCCATCTCTCTTTAATACATATGACATAGTTGGATTTTATTGGGATAAGGTGAATGTTGTACGGGTGAAAGGTCGATTTAGAAATCGGCGTCCATGGTAAAGTTCTTCTCGTCTGAAGACTTATTCGTTACACCGGCCTTCTGGTAATCGGCTACTTTTACTTCAAAAAAGTTCGATTTACCAGCGAGTCCGATCATATCCATAAAGTCGAATGGGTTGGTGGCGTTGTACACTTTTTTGTTGCCCAGCTCCACCAAAAGGCGGTCGGCTACAAATTCGATGTACTGCTGCATCAGCTCTGCGTTCATGCCGATAAGCCTTACGGGAAGGGCGTCGGTTACAAACTCCTTTTCGATTTCAACGGCGTCGGTAATGATTTTCTCCACCTTCTCTTTGGAAAGTTTATGCTGCAGGTGGTCGTTGTAAAGCAGGCAGGCAAAGTCGCAGTGCATCCCCTCGTCTCTCGATATCAACTGATTCGAAAAGCTCAATCCCGGCATAAGTCCGCGCTTCTTGAGCCAGAATATAGAGCAGAATGATCCGGAGAAGAAGATCCCTTCTACCGCTGCAAAGGCGATCAATCGCTCGGCAAACGAACCGTTGTCGATCCAGTTTAACGCCCAGTCGGCTTTTTTCTTCACGCAATCAAGGGTCTCAATCGCATTAAAGAGTTTGTCTTTTTCTTTGGTGTCTTTGATGTAGGTGTCAATAAGAAGCGAATACGTTTCTGAGTGAATGTTTTCCATCATCACCTGGAAACCGTAGAAAAACTTCGCTTCGGTGTATTGCACCTCCGAGAGGAAATTCTCTGCGAGATTCTCATTTACAATTCCATCGCTCGCGGCAAAAAAGGCCAGAACGTGCTTGATAAAATGGCGCTCGTCGTCGTTCAACTTCTCATTCCAGTGAACCAAATCCGGCTCCAGATCAATTTCTTCTGCCGTCCAAAAAGAAGCTTCAGACTGTTTATAGTACTTCCAAATATCGTTGTGCCTGATTGGGAATAGCACAAATCTGTTCTCGTTCTCTGCCAAAATAGGCTCTACTACTTCTGTGTTTTCGGGGAGTACTCCGTCTATTTCAACTTCCGAATTTTTTGGGGTTACTTCTGCCATGATAAAATTTTGGTTTTTACCTTATTATTAAATTATTATTTGCTAATCATTGATTAACAGCTCTTTAATCTATTAGCTCGTGAAGCTTACTGAGCTGCTTACGGCTGAACTTTGCGAAAAGTGTGTTTCAACCGCCAACAAAAATTGGAAAAAAGCCCGCCGCTATCAACCGGATTTAATTCACATTCACTTAAAGTTTTTAACACGGAAGATTAACTTTTGGCAAAAGTCTTTTGAGAATAGGTGGTTGAGCACAATCCGGATGATCTTGCAATGATTATAACTCGCTCTGAGAGGTAAAAACGTGGCACAGTTTTTCCCCAAGCGTATTTAGGACGCCGAAAATAAGCATCTTAACAATTTGATATTCGGTTATTTACGTCGGATAAAATCGACTAAAGAAAGAAGTTTGTGGAAATCACTTATGGTCTGACAGTCAGACTTCCATCATTTATTCGACTCGAGGAGATTATCGGCTGCAACCAACTTTTCAAAATATTCTTCGCCGAATTTTCTAATGATGGGTTCCTTTAAAAAGCGGAATACCTTAACATTTAAATTCGCTCCGCAGGTCCGCGCCGGGTCGCAAATGGGCCAGTGGTGGTAATTGAGCGCCGTAAAATCTTTGAGTTCGTTGATGCGCATCGGGTAAAGGTGGCACGAAACCGGCTTGAGAAAGTCTGTTTTGCCATCGCGGAAAGCCATTTCGATGGTGCACTTTGCTGTGCCGTTTTTATCGAAAGCCACGTAAGCACATTCCTTTCCATCTACCAATGGCGTTACGTAATCGCCGTCCGTATCTACCGTGAAGAGTCCTTGTTGCTTAACAGCTTCAATGCCTTCGGAGCGCATATAGGGTTTTACGTCGTCGTAAATCTCGTCGAGCTTTTCCAGTTCTTCTTCTTCCAGGGGTGCCCCGCTCTCGCCTTCCACACAGCACGCGCCTTTACAGGCCGATAAATCGCAGACAAATTTTTCCGAAAAAAAGTCGTCTGACACCAGTGTATCGTCAATTCGAATCATGCTGCAAAGCTATGGAAGATTCGCAACATTTCCCTTTGGCGCAATTTTATCTTATGCTTTAATGGCTTACTTTTGCCGCCAATTCAAGCGATTACACAAGCACCGGATGAAACCACAAGACGATAAGCTCAAAAAGATCATAGGCCATTGCAAAGAATACGGCTTTGTATACCCATCGAGTGAAATTTACGACGGCCTCAGCGCCACGTACGACTACGGCCCTTATGGTGCCGAGCTCAAAAACAACTTAAAAGCGTATTGGTGGGAAGCCATGGTTCGGCTAAACGAAAATATTGTGGGGCTTGACACGGCCATCTTTATGCACCCCACCACCTGGAAGGCATCCGGGCACGTCGATGCTTTTAACGATCCGCTTATCGACAATAAAGACAGCAAGAAACGATACCGCGCCGACGTGCTGATTGAAGACCACATCGAGAAATACCGGTCTAAAATTGAGAAAGACGTAGAAAAAGGTAAAAAGCGTTTTGGGGCCGACTTCGACGAAGAGCAGTTTCGCGACACCAACCCGAATGTGCTGCGGAACCAGAAAAAAATCGACGAAATTGAAGGGCAGTTTAAGAAAGCGATGAACGCCGAAGACCTCAGCGGTGTAAAAACGCTGATTGAAGACCTGGGCATTGCCGACCCGGAAACCGGATCGAAAAACTGGACGGAAGTGCGTCAGTTTAACCTGATGTTTAAAACC
>JAIVHP010000023.1 GCA_020201045.1 Flavobacteriales bacterium | reverse complement strand
TTACAAATACGCGCTGATCTTTGGCAAGTGGCAAGATGTTACCTGTGTTTTTCAATAGTGTAATCGATTCTTCCGCAGCCTTCAAACTCGCATCGGCGAAAGCGTCTGAACCAAATTTGGGATAGTCTTCGGGGTCGGTAAGCACTTCGTCAAACAAACCCAAATCAAATTTTACCTGAAGGATTCTGCGCACGGCATCATCTACCCGCGACTCTTTTACTTCGCTTTCATTTACCAGCTCTACAAGCAGTTGCGCAAACCCCGCATCGTAGGGAGCCATGCACATGTCGAGCCCTGAATTTACGGCGAGCTTTACCGCTTCCTTCTCGGTTTTTACCACCTGATGCACCTTGTGCAGGTTGGTCACATCTTCCCAGTCGGATATGGTGAAGCCCGTGAATCCCATCTCCCCTTTCAGGATTTCTGTAATTAACCACTTATCGCTGTGCGAAGGCACACCGTTTAGCGATCCCGAGTTTAGCATTACCGTTTTTGCGCCGTTGTTAATAGCTTCCTGAAAAGGGGGCATGTAAATTTCGCGTAGCCTTCGCTCAGGGATATAAGCCGGTGAGCGGTCTTTCCCATTATGTGGAGATCCGTAACCCAAAAAATGCTTTAAGCAAACTGCTGCGCTGTATTTATCTGAAATGCTATCGCCCTGCATACCTTCAATCATTGCGTTTCCCATTTGAGAAGTGATGTAGGTATCTTCTCCAAAGGTTTCAAATATTCTACCCCAGAGCGGCTGCGTGCTCACATCGAGCACTGGACCATAATTCCAGGGAATGCCGGAAGCCTTCATTTCATACGCCGTAATGCGGCCCATTTCTCTGCTGAGCTTTGTATTCCAAGTAGCAGCCAGCCCGAGTTGATGTGGAAAAAGTGTGGAGCCGGCTGTATAGTTGGCTCCGTGAACGGCATCGATACCGTAAATCACCGGAATCTGTAACCGTGTATTTTCGCGAGCATAATCCTGCACCAATCCAATATTTTGCCGCCACTCTTTGGGGCTAAAGGGATAGGTGCCAAGATTTTGAACGGAGCCCACAAAATTATCGGCCAGGATAACCTTCATTTTTTCGGGACTGAGTATAACTGTATCTCTCTTCATCCAAAAATCGCCCTCTGCCAGTGTCATTAGACTTACATTGGTCATTTGACCTGCTTTCTCTTCCAGCGTCATCATCTTGAGCAGGCTATCTACTGGATTGCCTTTCGCTTCTCCAGGAGCATTTTTCTCAATCGGATCGCAGCCTTGCACGGCAATGACCGCGAGAAAGAGTAGCGCTATGTATTCCTGTTTAATCAATTCAACTTCACTTTTTGATATACCCTCACATAATCAACGATCATTCTTTGCGATGTCACTGTGGAATCCATTCCTTCGGCGCCGCCCCAGCCACCGCCCATGGTGAGATTCAAGATAATGTTTTGCGGATCGGAGAAAGGCCACGATGCTTCGCTGCCGGTTTCGCCGTAGGTGAAATAAAATTTATCGTCCACATAGGCGGCAATGCTGTCTGGAGTCCACACTATACCGTAGGTGTGAAATGCTTCGTGCATATTTTCAACGGGGGTGGTTCCGGTGGGTTGATTGCCGAGTTTAAAATAGTAAGCTGCGCAATGGGCCGATGCGTGTGCAATTCCGTTTCCGGTCTCGTTGTCCATTTCATAGCCCACACTCTCCAAAATATCGATCTCGCCGCAATAAGGCCACGACAGCTCGTCTACATAACTGTCTCCAAGTGTCCATCCGGCCGACCAGTTCCCTTTTTCGGGTGGCACCTTGGCTTTGAATTCTATTTTCCCGTAAACGAAGGACACCTTTTCGCGGGTGGTAAGCCGGGCGGAAGTCCAGGGTTGATTCATGTCGTCTTTATGCGCTTCTATGATGAGATTCCCGTTTTCAATCCGCGCATTTTTCGACCTGTTTACGGTGTAGTACTGCAATTCCTGATTTCCCCAACCCCAGTTTCCAAAATCGTATGTCCACTTTGTGGTATCGGGTGTTTCTCCCTCTTCAAACTCATCAGACCACACCAATTCCCATTCGTCGCCGTCCATATTCTGCGTTTTCACTTCCGGGGTTTCGCGGTGTTGCTTCACAAGCTCAAAGCCGATTGATTTCACATCGACATTGCCACGCGTATGAATTCGCATTTTGTGCAATCCTGCATTCAGCGGAACCCCTTCTCTGCTTATCTTTTCAAAACCTGTATTGGCTCCAGAATCAAGAGCGATATCGGTGGAAATATTATACGTTCTATCATCGGGATTATCACGGTGATCTTCAACCCAAACAACGGCATCGGAGCTATTTGGCCGGAGACTCGCTTCCAAGCGGTAACGGCCGGCTTCGGTGATTTCAATATCGAGATCAAGCCACTCGTCGGAACCATTTAGGTTAACAAAACTCGAATCTTTTGATACAGTGGCATTGCTCGATTTACCTGCAAATGAAACTGCACTCACCCAACCGCTTTTCAGATCACGCGCAGTTTGGTCTCCCTTATCGCTTGGGGTAGTTTCACCGCAGGCAGTCAGAAATCCGAGAACGAGCGCCCAGACATAATACGGATATAATTTTGAGATTCTCATGGCTTTTTAACGGGTTCTTTAACCAGAATCGCTTCGAGTTCTTCGAGCGATCTGCCTTTGGTTTCCGGAATTTTCATCACAATAAATACGAGTCCCAGTACAGCGAAAACACCGTATATCAAAAAGGTGGCGCTACTGCCCAGGTTCTCCAACTCCCAGGGGAAAATAAGCTGCACAGAGAAACTCACAGCCGAGTTTACCAGTCCGACAAAAGAAATTGCCAAACCGCGTATCCAGTTTGGGAAAAGTTCTGAGAACAGCACCCACATTACCGGACCGATCGAAATAGCGAAACAAGCCACAAATCCCAATATTCCAATAAGAATCAGTACCGCGTTCATGCTCACCGCGCTGGTGATAAGTTGCGATTCGTAGGTATTGGCCATATCGGTTCCAATCGATTCGCGGAGGGCCGCCTAGTTTAACCTGATCTACTTCCGTTGGGAGACTCTTCATAGACTCTTCGTTGAGCTCGTATGTAGCCGATTGAAATCCGTAAGACAACATAAACATGCAAATGGCGATTCCAGAAACTCCAAAAACCAGAAGCGGCTTTCTACCGAGTTTATCGATAAGTGAAATAGCGATAACGGTAAACACGAGATTAATCAGGCCTACTAAAATAGCCTGTGAGAAAGATGCATCTGTACCAATACCCGACTGTTCAAATATCATGGGTGCATAGAAAAATACCGAGTTAATTCCCGTGATTTGTTGGAGAATACCAACGACTAAACCAATAGCGAGAACGAGTCTCAGGGATGGTTGAAAAAGTTCTTTAAGCGGAAGACGGCTATCTTTGTCCTTTCGAAAACTCAACCTGACTTCATCTATAATTTTAATAGCTTCTTCTTTTCCGCTTGCGCGGGTCATAATACTGATTGCCTTGTCGTAGTTTCCTTTCATGGCGAGCCATCGAGGGCTTTGTGGGACAAAGAACAAACCGAAGAAGTACAAAATCGCCGGAAGGGCTTCCAGTCCGAGCATCCAGCGCCAATTGTATTCATCAAATTTCAGGTTTTGGGCCCAGGCCAAATCTGATTTGCCAAGCTTCAGAATAAGGTAATTGGTGAAAAATGCCACCGAGATTCCCAAAACGATATTCAACTGATTGAAGGAAACCATACGGCCGCGCATTCCGGGAGGCGAAATCTCCGCAATGTACATGGGGGCAATGATCAGCGAAATACCCACTCCAACACCACCAACCATTCTGGCAATCACCAAAAAAGTGAAGTTTGGGGCAAAAGCAGAACCTATTGCCGATGCGAGGTAGAGCAGTGACGCGTAGGTAAGGACTTTTTTCCTTCCCACCCTGTCGCTCCATGGTCCGGCTACCATCATTGCAAGAGTTGCTGTAAGGGTAAGCGAACTCACCGCCCAGCCCAATTGCAATTTGGAAAGCTCAAATTCGAGCTCTACAAATTTGTTCACCCCTGAAATAACAGAAGCGTCAAATCCCATTAGAAAACCACCAAGGGCTACAATTAAGGCGACGAGTACAATAAATGTGTTCTTACGCATTATTCTGGTTTTGGTCTAAATTTTCGATTAGATGGAATTTACCGCCTAACTCGGCGTTCGAATTTCCGCCCACCCAGAAGTAAAAAAGGCCGGGCTCAATAATTAGTTTGTTGTTTCGGTCGTAGAAAGAAAGATCTCGCGGCTTTATTTTAAAAGACACATTTTTTGTTTCTCCGGGATCCAGGTTCACACGCTTAAAACCTTTGAGTTCTTTAACGGGCCGGGTAATATTTCCCGCCACATCGCGAACGTAAAGCTGCACCACTTCTGCTCCCTGATACCTGCTCGGGTTATGCACATCTACCTGAATTTCTATGGTTTCTTTTTTGGTGAACGAATCTTTAGACTGCCGCAAATTGTAGTACTCAAAATGCGCGTACGACAATCCGAAACCAAAGGGATATAGCGGTTCAAATCCGGCGTCCATGTGAAAAGCCGTATTTCCAACAGATGTTTGGGTGGCTCTGCTGGGAATGTGATCGATGTGTGTAAAAGAGTCGTGCGAAGCGGGTTTACCGGAATTTCGCTGGTTGTAATAAATGGGAATTTGGCCTACCATTTTTGGGAAGCTAACCGGAAGCTTTCCGGATGGGGTAGCATCGCCAAAAAGTAAATCAGCTATAGCCGGGCCACCCATTGTTCCGGGGTGCCAGGCATACATCATTGAATTAACATAATGTCTCGTTTGGTCGAGCGTTAAGGGTCTTCCGGCCATCACAACCAGAATGGTAGATTTCCCCAATTTGGATATCTCCCTGAGCAATTCGTTTTGAACACCGGGAAGGTCAATATCTGCTCTGCAATGTGCTTCGCCCGATAGAATGGCTTCTTCGCCCATAAACATTACTACGGTATCTGCTTTTCTGGCGGCATCGATCGCTTCGGCAAAGCCGTGTTTGTCCTTAGACCGCGTAGTGTCTACTCCTTTGGCTACGTGAATTTCAAACTCGTCACCTGCCTTTTCGCGTATGGCCTGCAAAGGTGTTTGGCACCACTCTTCTACCCCGTCAAAGGTCCAAGTACCCATCTGTTCGAAACCGTCGTCGGCAAGGGGCCCAATCACCGCAAGGCTTTTTATTTTATCTCTATTGAGCGGAAGCGTTTGGTAATCGTTTTTAAGAAGAACACAACTTTGAATAGCCGCTTCCTTCGCCACGTCCATGTATTTTTCGTTTCCGTTGACCGGGAAGAGTTCTGGATTCGTGTAGGGGCGTTCAAACAGCCCGAGCTTTTCCTTCACGGATAAAATAGCGCGAACTGCACGATCGATATTCTCCATCGGAATCCGCTCTTCTTTTACCAGCGATTCAATATTTTGAAGATAAGTGCGGCTGGCCATTTCCATATCCACCCATGCCTGCACTGCTTCGCGGGCAGCTTCTTTTTCGTTCTCGGAAAAACCATGTGTAATCAACTGAATTACAGAATCCCAGTCGCTCACTACGAAACCGTCAAATTTCCACTCGTCGCGCAGCACGCGTTTAGTAAGGAATTCATTCCCTGTTGCTGGAACACCGTTCAGGTCGCTGAAAGCGGTCATAAACGTCGCTGCACCAGCGTCAAGGCAGGCTTTAAATGGGGGAAATACAATATTTCGCAACTCGTTTTCGGAGATGTTAACGTATGCGTAATCTCGCCCCGCTTCAGAGTAACCATACCCGGCAAAATGCTTGGCACAAGCTGCAATCCGGTCTGGCTGCGACAGATCCTTTCCCTGAAATCCCTTTACCATAGCCTCGCCCACGCGGCTGGCCAAAAAAGGGTCTTCACCGAGCGACTCAGCTATTCGACCCCAGCGCGGGTCGCGCGTTATATCCACCATCGGAGCGAAAGTCCAGTGCACCCCGTAACGAGCGGCTTCTGCGGCAGCTACTTCGGCACCTTTTTCCACAACCTTGGGATTCCACGATGCCGCCTGACCCAAAGGAATGGGCATCATAGTCTGAAATCCGTGGATAACATCCCGGCCGATGATAATGGGTATCCCGAGACGAGATTCATCAACAGCTATTCGCTGAATTTCATTCAGCGTATCCACTCCCACCTGATTGAGTATAGATCCCACAAGGCCTTTTTTAATAGATTCCCTGAGGTTATTTGGAATTCCACCCTGTCCGGCAAATTGAGTCATCTGACCAATTTTCTCCCGGAGTGTCATCCTGGAAATGAGATCGTCTACCCTGGATTTTGTTTCCAATTCTACCGGACTGGATTTTGTAGCTGAGCGAGTCATAAACTGGTGAAAGTTGTACGATTTAGAAAAGTTGCCCCTGCGCGAAAGCGCAAGGACAACTCATTCTCCCTATTGAAAAAGAAATATTACTCGTTGATTACAACCTTACCAGAGTGCACTTCGCGGCCCATTTGAAGGCTGTAGATATACACGCCATTTGCAAATCTGGAAGTGTTAAGAGTCACCAGGTGGGTTCCGGCCGCCTGTCCGCTTAAATTCTCTGTATGGATTACCTTACCGGTGATATCCGTTAAAGTGAGAATCGGGCTTGCTGGCTCGATCAGGTTAAATTCAAAATTCACCACATCTTTGGCGGGGTTTGGGAAAGCCGTAAAATCACCTAAGTTTTCTACATCGGATACAGAACTCACAACGTCAGCGGTAAAATTATCGAAGTAGTACTCATCTGAAGTCTCGGACTCCGGATCAAATAAAATTACAAACTGTCCGATATCTGTCGCGTCGGCAACATCGGACGGATCGTATGTAAGTGTTTGCCACTCGCTGCTCACAGAAGTTTCGGCAGACATTTCGAGAATAACATCTCCATCGGTGTTTTGGAGTGAAACCAATATTTCTGTCGGGGCATTCGGATCCCAAACGTCCAGCGTAATCTCGCTGTTCGGGCTGAGGTTTAGGTTTCCATCAAAGCGTCCAATAATAACATCGAATTCTTCACCGTCGTTTCGCACATACTGTGCAACGTGCGAAGACTCGTTGACATCCGTATCTGGATTCTCTATTCGTCTAAAATTTATTCCCGAGTGAGAAAATAGAAAGTTTACATTTTGGTTGCATTCAAAATCATTGAGAATAGATGGGTCTGGCGTAACATCTGTACATGGATTATTAGCCAATTCAGGGCCATTCAGATTGTCGAAGTAATAGGTATCTCCATTGTTTGAGCCGGGATCGAACAAGAGAACTAACTGATTTAAAATGGTGGGGGCAACACTCCCGTCAGGAGTACCCGTGAGCTCGAACTCGAGCGTCTCCCATTGTTCAGCAACTGTAGTAGTAGCCTGATATTCGCTGTGGCGACCCGCTGGATAAGGATTCTCGGCAATGGCAGTGTTTTCTAAAGTGATTTGCACCGTTTTGCCCGCCTCTGGACTCCAAACATCAATAGACATGGTTTTTACACCCGTTGCGTAGTCGGTAACATCGGCCATAACTCCGTTGAGAATAAGAACGTCAAACTCTTCGGCTGCATTCCTGGAATACTCTGCGGCAACCTGGCTTGTATTCGCCCCCGTTTGATCCGGGTTTTCATTGTAGGGTATAAACACCCCATTAATAAACCCGTAATTGGCAACGCGAATGTCTTCAAAGTTATCCCAAACGTCCTGGGCATTCGCCTGAGTCGTTAAAATGAGAAGTCCTAAAAGTGTAAAGTAAATTTTCTTCATAATAGATTTTTTAATTGATGATTTAGTGATTTATTTTTCTTGGTAAACGCGTACGTAATCCACTTCCAATGTTTGTGGGAATTGGGTAGTAGCATCTGGGTTTCCGGGTAAATTTCCACCGACAGCAATATTCAGAATCATGTGAAATCGCTGATCGAAAGGCCATGTGGTGTCATCGCGTAAAGCGGTACTCCGCGTATTCGGCTCGCCCACATCTTTTCCATCTACCTGGAACAGAATACACTCTTCATTCCAAATTGCCGTATACGTGTGAAATTCGTCGTGATACGTTCCCGATTCTTTTTCGATGAATTGACTATTGTAATACCAGTCGTTGTGACCATAATGGATGGTACCAAATACTTCCCCGGGTATATCGCCGACATACTCCATAATATCTATCTCGCCACTTCGCGGCCAACCGCCGTAAACGGTGTCGGTGGGAAGCATCCATATCGCGGGCCACATTCCTTTTCCTATCGGTAGCTTAGCTCGGATGTCCATCCTTCCATAAGTCCAATCGCCCTTGTTTTTTGTCACCATTCGAGCGGAAGTGTATGGGTAATCGCCAAGGTATTCCGGCTCTTCTTCGATTGCTTTAATAATGAGCTTCCCGTCTTCAATGTATGAATTTTCTTCTCTGGTGGTGTAATACTGCAATTCGTTATTTCCCCAACCGCATAAATCCTGCGAAAGCTGACAACCATCAGCAGTATCGTAAGACCATTTTGTAAGATCGATCTCCGGGCCGTCGAACTCATCGCTCCAAACCAATCGGTAATCTTCCATTGATTCCGGGAACTGACAGCCCCCTATTTCTTCTACTTCACTTTCACATCCCACAATTATAAAACCAAAAAAAGCGGCAAAGAGCAGGGGATTATTCAAAACACGTTTCATGATCAATATCATTTAGGGTGTACTACAGACACAAATATAATTGTCAGCTTCTGTATTCTTTCGTATTTTAGTACATCACCCTTACATCTTATACACACCTTAAACTCATCAATACTACATCACAACATTACATCGCAATATTTATATATTTGTAGTTCATTCAATTACTGTTTTTTACAGATTTTAAATTCTAACTACCACCTTCTCAATGAGTTTAAAGCTCTTCAACACGTCGGTTTACCACTTTAAGACCCAGAGACTCGCATCAATCCTTTTTTGCCTTGTATTTTTTACAGCATTTACCGGTCTGGCCCAATTGCGGAATACGGCAATAGGAACACCGCCAATCACAAATTTCGATCGATCGGAATACGCAGCCGGCACACAAAACTGGTGCATAAAGCAAGACGAGAAAGGGACGATTCACATCGGAAACAACAAAGGTTTACTGCGGTTTGACGGGTCGTATTGGCGAACTACGCAGCTTCCGAACTACACCATTGTAAGATCTGTGGAGTTTGGGCCAAACAACCGCGTATACCTTGGAGGCCAGAATGAAATAGGTTACCTGGAAGTGGGTAATTCAGGCAGAGAAGAATACCATTCGCTTACATCGCTTATTCCAGATGGCAATCGAGACTTTGAAGATGTGTGGGAGATATTTCTCATAGATGGAAATGTATTGTTTTGCTCTGAAAAAGCGGTATTTGTGATTGAAAATGACGAATGCAGCGTTATCGAACCCATTGGAAAAAGATTCGAAAATTACTTTCAGGTCGCAGATCGCGTCTTTTTTCAGGACAAGGAGGCCGGACTTTACGAGTGGAGCGGAAATGAGCTTTTAAAAATCGATGGAGATGGCAAATTTAAAAATGAACGGATTGCCAGTATACTGCCCTATTCCGAAAATAAACTACTAATTGCAACGGTTTCTCAAGGGTTTTTCTTTTTAGAAAATACGAAAGTCGAAACCTGGGATATCGATGCCAATGAATTTGCGAAATCTTACCAACCCTATTGCGGAATTCAGCTCCGCAATAAGTTGTATGCAATTGGTACGGCACAGAACGGCTTTTTTATTTTGAATCGCAAAGGTGAAATTACCCAACAACTCGATTCGAGAAAGGGTCTTCAAAACAATACGGTACTCAGCATTTTTGAAGACCGGCAAAATAACTTGTGGCTCGGCCTTGACAACGGAATTGACTATGTCGAGATAAGCTCTTCCTTCCGAATGATAAAAGGAGAACTCGGCGTAGAAGGAACGGGGTATGCATCCAAAATATTCGACGGCAAACTATACATCGGAACCAATCAGGGCTTGTATGTAAAGTCCTGGAAATTGCAAGGTAGCGAAACGGGGAATACCAATTTTAAACGGCTCGAAAACACCAAAGGTCAGGTATGGGCCCTCAATGAAATTGAACAAAAATTATATATCGGCAGGCATGCCGGTGCAGACGTAATTACATCTGACAGACTTAATCATTTCTCAGACATTGAAGGAGCCTGGAAGTTTATGGAACTCAGCAAATATCCGGGCTATGTGTTGGAAGGAACGTACGCCGGCTTTTACCTGCACCGAAAAGATAAATCCAGTCCTACCGGACTCGAGTTTGTAGGGAAGCTTGACGGTTTTGAAGAGTCGTCTCGCATATTTGAAGAAGACGCCGAAGGTAACATCTGGGTATCTCACGCATACCGGGGGCTGTATAAAATTGAGCTCACAGGCACTGTTCCACAAATAAACCGAATTGTGAGTTTCGAAAGCGGCAGAGGGCTCCCTGCCAACCTGTACATCAATGTTTCAAAAATCAGAAACGAACTGGTGTTCTCAACCCCCAGTGGCGCCTATACTTACTCAGTGCCAAAAGACAGCTTCATCGTTCACGAAGACCTCACGGATATTCTCGGCGAAAACCGACACATTGAAAGGTTAATAGAAGACGAGTTGGGGAATATCTGGTTCTCGGTCGACGACAATTTTGGAGTGATTAAGGTGAAGGAAAAGGGAATGTACAACGAGTTGGAAATTTTCAACTTTAATAGGTTACAAGATGCATTAATCGACGGTTTCGAGCACATTTATGCCTACGATAGCGAAAACATCTTTATCGCTACAGAAGAAGGTTTTGTACACTACAACCCAACGGTTAAAGACGATGCGAAATTTCCCTTTCCGCTATACGTTAAGCGCGTGCAACTCACGGGGCAAACCGACTCCCTGTTGATGGATAATGGAGTTGCTGTGAGCGGCAATAAGGAAGAGTTGAAAGCGAATATGAATAACCTGAAATTCGTTCATGTAACACCCAATTTCCAGCAGCTAAACAGAATAGAGTATCGATACAAACTGAATGGTTTTGATTCCGATTGGTCCCGATGGTCTACCCATCCCGAGAAAGAATACACCAACCTGCCCTACGGAAAATACACCTACACCGTTCAAGCTCGAAACGCTTATGGATCAATAAGCAATGATGCCAACTATTCTTTTGTAATTCACCCTCCGTGGTACGCGTCGGTATACGCGCGTATGGCTTACATCCTACTTTTTATAATTGGCTTCTTCTCCTTGTTTTCGTGGATACGGAGACGGGAGAAGAAAAAGACCGAAGCTTTTAAACAGGCCCAAAACGAAAAGCTCAGAAAAAAAGAAGCCGAGTTTAAAGAAACGGTAGAAAAATCTGAGAAAGAGATATTTTCTCTGAGAAATGAAAAACTTCAAAACGAAATTTCTCATAAAAACAGCGAGCTGGCATCGGCTACCATGCACCTGGTGCAAAAGGGAGAGATTTTAATGAAAATAAAAGCCGACCTCAACAATTTAGAAAAAGATGTCCCGGAGAAGTTAAAGCAAAAAGTAAAGCAAATTGAGCGCGTTATCGAGTCGGATGTGCGTTTGGATAAAAACTGGGAAAGATTTGAATCGCATTTTGATCAGGTACACGAGAATTTCTTTAAGCGCCTGCGTAGCAATTACCCGGAACTCACTCCAAAGGATCAGAAGCTCTGTGCTTACCTGCGAATGAATTTAACGACAAAAGAAATTGCTCCCCTTCTCAATATTTCGGTCCGCGGGGTGGAAATAAGCCGGTACAGATTGCGCAAAAAAATGGAGCTTGACTCCGATGTAAATCTGGTGTCTTTTATCCTCGAACTCTGATTGCGTCAAGAATTTGCGGAATTTAGTCCGCCGCCTGCATTTGAATATAAAATGGAATATTTGCTACTGCCGCATTGCCATTTCCATCGTATATGTAGGCAAAAAACCGATAAGGTCCTTCTTTTTTCGGAACGCGAAAACGAACCGAATTTTCTTCAGAAGTGGGGTTTGTCTTAAAGTTCACGGGCTCCGGTTTCGATTCCTTATCACCACCCGACTTTATATCTGTACTTTCGGGTAAAATTTCCCAACGGTAGCGCAATTCATCGCCATCCGGATCACTCACATCTACGGTAAGTGTAGCCATATCTCCCGGCTCTACATATACACTTTCATATCTACCTTCGCCGTTGATGGTGATATTATTAATCTGTGGCGATTGGTTGTCCGGGAGTTCTCCACTCCAGCCTTCTTGCAGCACATCCATTACAGCCGTCTCGGTGCCGTCTTCTAAAAACAAACCATACCAGGTAGGTGTTGTCTCCTGTTTTTGACCCCAGAGAAACACGTACGAACCCACACACATCTCCTTATCGTCCAAAATTCCATTTTTATAGCGCTCTTTATACGATGCTGCTTTTTCGGTACTTGTTTGCTCAATCGGAACGCCCCATGAAGTTTTTGGAACTTCCCAGTGCCCGTTGGGACCCCATTCGGTAATTGCGTAGGGGCCATCCCATCCATAGGCGCGCAACTCCTTGTCCATTCCAATCAGCCCACCGTAGGTATTAATGCCCATAACGTCGATGTGGGGCGCGCGTTCTTTGATGAGTTGAATCTCGGCTACATCAAGTCCTGCCGTAACCGTCATGGTAGGGTGATTTGGGTCTTCTTCGTGAATCATTTTTGCAATATCGTTTATGGCGTTCCACACTTTGAAATCGCTGTAAAACAAATCTGTTTCGTTGCCGATCCCCCACATCAAAATGGCCGGGTGATCCTTGTAGGCCTTCACTACTTCCGTAAACCTTTCCAATTGAGCCTTCACAGCCTTCGTGTCATCGTAGTCAAAACCCTGACGTTCGCAGCCTACCCAAAGACCAAATAACACAGACAGCCCCTTTTCATGTGCATCATCCAAAATATCGATGGCCTCTCCTACTCCCCACGTTCTTACGGAATTCGCACCATACGCTACTGCTTTATCGAGATGAACCTGACCGCCTACGCCTTTGATGTAATAAGGCTCGCCGCCCCGATAAACCTGCCAATTTCCATTTTCCTGGCGAATTTCAACTTTTATGGGCTGCATTTCCTCCTGACTAAACAGGTTAAATGGAGCCAAAAATGCGAATAACGCGGCGATACTGAATGCTTTGTAAATGAATTTCATAAGATTTATTTGGATATTGGTCACTACCAAACCTAAAGTAATATATATGAAGGTGTAAAACGCACACCTTTCTCTGAATGATGTATTAAAGATGTATGTATAATTTATGTGATGTAGGCTTGATGAACTGGGAATTAACATTGCATTTGGATAATTAACTAAAATTGTATCGCATCAATCACCAGTGTATGAATGATTCTTCATTTCTCAACCTTTATAAAGCTCTTCAAAAAAGATTTTTAAGCGCTTTAAGTGTATTGATTACATCATTTTTGTTTTTCCTGCTTACCCTTCAAGTCAATGCTCAGGAAGGAATGAGCGAGAACGCCGATTCAGTTCTACCCGATTCTATAGAAGAATTAAGCCTGGATGTTGCAGCGGGGATTCAGTACGATAAAGATTTTGTCTCGAAGAAACTTAAAAAGCGGGGACAGAAAATCACTGTTTTTGGATATTACCGACTCTTCCTATATGGAAGAAATATGCAAGAATACTACCCCAAAATGGAAATACCAGCTTTGGCTCGGAGCTATTCTTTTTCACCCCTTATGACGGGTCTTTAGAAGGCAATGTCTTTACGACTAACCTCGGAATCAATTTCTACGGTAACTTCCGAACCGATCACGGGAATTTTGGAATACGAGCAGGCGGTATTCACTGGTACAACCTCAGTCCTTTTACCATGGGCGTCTATCAGGTGCTGGACCGGTTTAGCATTTTTGACCGAACGCCGTGGGAAGGCGCAAACAATACAGAGAAATACAGCAGCTACTTTAGCACTGGGGCAACCAACCCCGGAGACTTGCGCTGGAATTATCAGGCTTTTCAGGGCCTAATCATCAATGGAGCTAAATTGCCCGGCGATTTCGGTTTTGATTTATTCTGGGGAAAAACACAAGCCAATGGCGGACTCATAAACGCCATTGAAGACCCCTTCCAAAACATCCCTCCTTCTCAAAGCGCCGGGAACGTCCCCAATTATTTCGGCCTGGCCGGAGACCGACGCTACTTGCCCAGTACTGTAATGGGTGGAAAACTTGTTCGCTCCTTTGGCGACCAGAAGAACCAAACCTTAGCCTACAACGGAATTTATAGCGAAACGGCTTTAGACAGTGTTAACACCAACCTGAAAAGGAGTTATCAGGTTCACTCCCTATCGCTCGATCTAAATATAGAAGGTGTGGGAATAACCGGTGAACTTGGCGCTGGAAATTACAAGAGCCCAACCTATGCCGAGAAATGGGGAGAAGCCTTGATGCTTCGGTTTAAAACGCCCGCTTCTATGACCGGTTTGCCTTTTGACGTCCAGGTATACCAAATCAGCAAAAACTTTTACAACGAAAACGGCGAAATAGCGACCAACTCTAATAAGGCTATTCGCGATGATGTGGGTTTGACGATTGGAGCAACAGGAACAGGTGGTCAGGTAGCTCAGGTAAACCAACTCATCCACAACCGGCGTGGAATAACCGTAGGAACCGAATACAAGGTGGGCCCAGCTAAATTCTCTGCAAGCTGGAGCCTGGCACAAGAACTAGACCCAGAATCTACAAACCTGAGTTTTGTTCACCGTATAAATGGTCTGGCGCTTTCGCGGATATACAACCCGTTTCCGGGAGGGATTACCGGCCCCATTATCTTTGGCCCTTACAACAGAAAGCTCTCCTTTTTTCGCGGGGCATCAGAGATTGTAAGAACTACGGATATAAATGCCGAAACCGCGCTCACCGAAAACAGAAAGTCTTTTAATGTGGTAGACCTTCAGGGAAAGCTGCAAACCAGTTTGTTCGATAGAGATCTCTATTTTTTCTACCTCGGTTATTTCGCCAGTGTAACAGCCGATGCTGAACCCATTCCCACATACAACGATAATGCATACCTGTTTGTGCAGTACCACGAATTCGATTTCTATTACGAGATTCTCCCAAAATTTATCCTTACGGGATATTTCGGGATTGAAAATGCCCGCGGGGGGCGAAACACCGAGTGGAATGAAGAAACTCAAAAACCACTCGATCAGCTAGGCACAGCAGTAGGTGTAGGATTTGACTGGATGCTCGCAGAGAATTCCGGACTTTATTTCAGACACCGCTGGATGCAATTTGAAGACCGCAGTTTTCCTCTGGACAAATACAGGGGTAGAGAAGTAACCATCGAACTCAAAACATTCTTTTAGCCATGAATAGATATAAATCAATCTTAAAAATCGCGATTGCCACTTGTATCGCACTGGCCGTATCTACCGCCACGATGGCACAGGATGGTTCTGCAAAACCTTCGGAGAAGGAAGAAGATAAAAGCATTGTTAACTTTAATGGACTGGGGCGGACCAATTTATTGCAAACTGGAATAGATGGCAGCATTCTCGACAACGACACCCTAACGCCACGAAGCCTTACCGATGGTGAATTCTTGCTGGACCTTCAAATTAACGCCCAGCCCAACGACAAAACCGAAGTGCAGAGTATACTGCGTTTGCGAAACGAATTTGGTGGTTTTTTTGGCGCTGGAATGGTTATAGAAGTCAGGGAACTCTGGGCGCGTGGTATCATCGCAAATGCCGTTGAATACCGCGTAGGTGATATGGATGTTGAAATGTCTCCCTATACGTTTTTTAACCCTACGGAAGAAGGAACGATTAATGAGCCTTCTGTATTCCAACCGCAAAAAGAAATCATTTACTACGAGCAATTCTATGGCGACCAGAACACCCGAAGGATGCAGGGAGCCCAGTTTGATTTTGGCCTGACTTTTACTAAAGGACTTCGCAGTGCTGACTTTGGGGCATTTTTAGCGCGTGTGCGCGGAACGGATTTCCTCACCGTTCCCACCCGACTCGTAACCGGTGGTGAAGCCCAGTTCTCTACCATGACGCTCAACAAAGAATACGGCACAAAACTCGATTTTGGTTTTAACTACGTTTACACCTTTGACGATCTCCAATCGGGAGAAGCGACGTCGGGAATTCGCAACGCAGTTACCAGCTTTACCGGAGATTTGCGTTTGATCAATAATTCCGATTACAGCATCCACTTTTTGGGCGAAGGTGGTTTTTCGCGGATGTCGGCAAAGCAAGACTCGCTAACCACTTTTAGCAGCGACGATTATTTTATCGATATCGGGGCTAAGTTCAATATCAAAAGCAAAAATCTCCGCCTACAAGCCAACTTTGTAGATGTAGGCCCCGATTTCTTCAGCATCGGCGCTCAGAGTAAACGCGTGCAGTTCGATGCGCAAAAGAAGTACTACAACCGCGCCGGCGCGAGCCAGGATGTGAGACAGGCTACCTTATTTGACCTTTCGCGAGATCCAGCACTTTATACGTTTGAATTGTCGGAAAACCTTATGCCTTACGACCCGCGGTTTAGCAACACCTTCCCCTACGGAAAAGCTACGCCAAACAGAAGAGGGGTTACGGCAAATGCAGGTTATGGCGACGAAGAAAGCAATCTGGAAGCACAGGTAGACGCGGCTTATATGACCGAAATTCAGGGACAGGGAACCGAAGAGCTAAAGAATTTTGCCCTGGTTAAAGCAGCCACAACCGTTCACATCAATAAAATGATAGATTGGCAGAACGGATTGCGCTTTACTTTAGGGTATCAGTATGAGCAGACTTCACGCGGTGGGACGGAAATAGAGTCGGTAGATCTAAATTCAAACCTTCTGGAACTCGGGCTGGAAGCCGAATTATTTAAGAATTTCGAATTCCTTTTAGGTACCAAATACCTGGTTGCAGATGGAAGCGATTACATCCCGCAAATAGAGCGATTTAATGTGATTGAAGACTTTCCTGAGCGCACATTGATAGACGACGAAGAACTCTTGCTCGCCACCGGGGTGCGTTATAATTTCAAAAAAGGTATTTACATTACGCTACAGTACCACTCCTTTGCCGCGAATCGCAATATAGACGACAATCCGAGTTACCGACTCGATCAGGTATTTGTGCTCTACACCATGAAATTTTAGAACTATGAAAAAATCGATAAAAAATAGTATAATAGACTTCATGAGAACTTCAGCCATCTTGTTGTTTTGCGCTGTACTTGTAATCACAACGAGTTGCGAGCGCGACGATGAAGACCCCGCAGGGCCGAACCTTCAAGACAGATTTGGCCCTTTTGAAGTAGTCTCCGAATTGACATTAAGCCGCGACAGCGTCAACTTTGCAGAAGGTGAAAATGTTGTTTTTGACGCCGAGTTCAATAAAAACGTTAACTGGGTGATCACCATTACCGGTCTCGAAAGCGGTGCAGTACTTGTAATAGAAGAC
>JAIVHP010000022.1 GCA_020201045.1 Flavobacteriales bacterium | reverse complement strand
TTAGGCAGAAAAGCGCTGTTTAGAGGTGGAAAAACAAAATTCTTTCTCATAAAAGCCGATATACTGCATTTCCTTCTCGCGCCATAGCCCGCTATGGCTTTGAAAATGAACGTTATTCGCATATTTATGCTTTCAGCGGTGCTCATGAAACCGCTCGTACCTCGCTAAGTTGTATATCAACTTTTATGAAAATCTGAATCTCCGAATAATAATCGAACTCAGGTTATTACAACCTGGCATCTCACCTTTCCTACTGGCCGTTTTTTTTCGTTTTTATATTCCTTACCATTTCTGTGGCTACCGAAGATGACAAGGGCGTGGTTCCCATTGGAGAAGGACAAACACTCCTACTCAATATTGGCTTAATTTACTTGCTGGCGGAGTGGAAATGGTATTCGAGATATGAAACCCTGCAACTTCTATCCATTGTCTGTGTGCTGGTTTTCACGATATACGTGCTCTTCCACGCTTTTTCACGACACCCACTCTCAAAGACTCACCGTTTCATTTTAAGTCTTTGTAGTTCTATTATTTTTCTGATTTTTTCAATAAACCACATTTCGTTGCTAATGGTAGATACCGTTCGCGAATCTGCAATATCTATATCCAACTGGACCCTAATCGTCAACTATTTTTTACTCGGGGTGGCCGCTATTTAGAGTTTGTCAATACACTCGAGTGTCTGATTCATAAAGTTCGATAGCAAGGCTTGCGAAGCCCCAAAAAGCGCAGTTTACTGATGTAAATGAGCACTTTTGGAGGCGAGCGTAACGCAGCTATCGGACTTTATGGACAGACACTATTTACACCTATCAAAACATTTTAATGCTAATGGTATATTTACCGGGAAAGCAACGGTTTTACAATCGTGAACATCGGGAAGATATTCGGGCAGCAAATGAAACGCATATCAGGCGATTCTCTCCTACTCAACTACCGGAAGTACACGCCCTGGCCATTGTTTTGGGCTCTTGCTTCCTGTATGTTTCAAATTATTTGTATTCCTTTATGGCGCCCCATACCTTGATTATGTTCGTGTTATGGACTATTCCATTGGCACTATATTTTGTTCCTGGTGGGAAAAAAACGAAAGTTTAATGGCAAGTCTGTGATATGCGTAACCTGACCGTAAGCAACGGAGCAGAGAAAACTGGCAAGCAGGAGATTTAAAAGCGTCTTCACCCGTTAAATATATGATTTTATTTTGGGCTTCAGTCCATTCCATTTTCCCAAACGCCTATTTTCAAGCTATTACCCCTTTAGATTTAAACGCTTCCGCCATTTTCGCACAAACTGCGATTTAACATCTACAAAGATTGTTTTCAATACCTTTAACGCTCTTTTAATGGACTCCCCGATATGAAATTTTTTCCGATATTATTCCTTTGCATCTTAGCATGTGAAGTGACAGCTCAAACCGATGGCTTCAGAACCAATGCCTTTTACGATGGCTACATCATCCATACCGACGGTTCGCGTGAGCGTGGTTTTGTTCAATACCTGAACGAGGAAGATCGCTATGAGAAAGTGGTATTCCGGAAAGAACAAAACGGCAAAAAGTTGAAGTATAAAGTGAAAGACCTGAACGGATACATGGTGGCCGAGACCACCTACCGCGCGGTAGAATATGAAGATGTGCTTTTTAAAGGTCGAAAGTTTTTGATTGTAGAAAACGAAGGCTGCATAAACACATATAGCTACACCGAACGAAAGGACGACGGCACCTGGGCTACCATTACAATTTTGGAAAACGACAACAGGGCTGTGAATACACAGAAATTTGCACTGAATTTTTCTAATTCTATGGCAGAATTAGTGCAAGACGATGCAGATTTGGCTGCAAAAGTAGCGGCCAAACAAAAGGGATACCGCATACTGTCTATGTACGACATTGTAGAAGAGTACAACGAAAATTGCAAAAACAAATAAAATGAGAAAATTACTGGCGCTATCACTGCTCTTTAGCGTAGTACTGAACAATATACAGGCCCAATCTTTTTACTGGGGATACCCGTTTTTAGGTGAAGACGAAACCGGGAAAACAGTTAGCCATGTAGTAGACGAAGATATCTACCGCATTGCTTCGCACTACGACCTGGACATTTTTAACTACCGCATTGCAGCCGACGCTTTTTCGGGTGATGAACTCGAAAGAACAAGTGAACACGAATTTGAAACGGATGCCGATCGCGGTCCGCAACATTCACTACACGTCGACAATAATGGAAATGTCTTCGTAGTAAAGCGATTCGATTTGAAAAAGCAAAAACCCTATCACGCTATTTACGCCTGGAAACGCAACGCTCAATCGCTTGAAGTGCACAGCCTAAAGCAAGACGATAACTATCAGATAGCACAGATTTACCCCCATTTCAGGGGCGAAAAATTTTACCTTGCCGCCCTACTCACCTCCGATGGTTCTACTACTTTCAGCCTGAAAGTGGATATGTCTGGACGTCACTCAGGCACGTTGGGCAGCGCCCTTGTCATGCTCGAATTTTCTCCCAAAGGCGAGCTTGTGTACACCGTTCGCAATGAATTTGAAAGACCCATTTCCAACCTGTCTATAAAAGATATTTTAAGCAATAATGGCAATCTGTGGGTAATAATGCAGCGCATGCAAATAGATGAAAGATCGAGCGGTCAGGAAATGGCATCCGGAAATACACCAAAAAATTACACATACCTCAGCAATGGATTTGCTGTAAGCCTGGTAAGTGCAGAAACCGGAAAAGTAAAATGGACGAAGCAGATAGAAACCGACGAACCCAATACAAAAAACGATAACGGATCCTTTCTTTCCGTGCTGCCTTTTCTGCAAGGCGATAACCTCGTATTGCTCTACAACGAAACCCGCGATTTGCGATCGGGGGCGGTACGTAACCCTTTATTAAAGCGGTTCCCGATAATGGAACATGTTTCTCCCGCCGGTGAAACAGTGGAGAAAAAAGCGTTTACTAATGCAGGAGTGGGTGTAGAAGAAGATGAAATATTCGATCTCGACACCTCTCATATCGTAAAAGTAAGTGATGGTAAATACCTCATACGCGCCCGGGGCAGAGGCGAATACAAATATGGGTATTTGCAGATGTAAGAGTGTCTCTACTTTATAAATAGAAGGTTTTGTGTTTTCGGCCAAAACTTATATCCAGGTCCTGGCTTATTTGAATCACCGAATCTGACATTCCTTTAAAACCCAAAGTTTTCATTTTCTTCTTACTTTGTCATTTCGTTTCACAGTCGTGTAAAACCCCATTTGTGAAAAGGGAAGAATTAAGACATACCAATCAAGTTCTCTTGCTGGTAGCCATCGTGCTGGTGGCTCTGTATTTTGGTGCCGACTTCCTTATTCCACTCTCGTTTGCGGTGCTTTTCTCATCTCTTGTGCTCCCGGTGGCTAAGTTTTTGGAACGCAAGCTGCACCTCGGGCGGGCACTGGCTTCTTTTGCGAGCACCCTTTTAATTTTTGTCGTTACCGGATTGCTTCTCATCTTGCTCATACAGCAAACTACCGTTTTCGTAAAAGACCTCGCCGAGCAAAAAGAAACCATCACTGCTTTTGCAGAACAGGCGCAGTCGTGGCTAACCAACCTGACGGGCTACAACATTAAAGATGAATTAGACCTCGAAAATCAGTTACTCGGAAAAACAGTATCGTTCTTTCAGGAACCGATATCGGCGTTTTTAACCAATACCACCGGCGCCATAGCCAAGTTTTTACTCATGCTGATCTATGTATTTTTGCTGCTTTTGTACCGAAGTCGTTTTGTTAAATTCGTCCGCATGTACACCGCCGAAGATGGGGCTGATGAATTGGGTGAGATCGTAGGGAAAATAAGTCGGGTAGCGCATCACTACTTGTGGGGCCGCATACAGATAATGCTAATCCTCGCAGTGATGTATATCATCCTTTTTCACGCGTACGGGCTGGAGCATGCCTGGCTGCTCGTCGTTTTCGGAACCATAATCACCATTATTCCCTATTTCGGGCCTTTCATCAGCGGCTTACTACCCATTATTTTCATGGTGCTCTTCGGCCATTCTAGCGAAGCGGTCATTTCCTTTTCCATCATTATTATTATCGTGCAGCTCATTGAGAGCTACGTGTTGGAGCCGCTTATTCTCGGCTATGAAGTTCAGCAAAACCCCATTTTTGTAATTATAGCCGTAATCCTGGGTGGTACGATTTGGGGTTTACCCGGACTGATTTTATTTGTTCCGCTATTCGCCATCCTAAAAATCATTTTCGACCATTCGCCGCCACTGGCACCAGTGGGTTATCTGATGGGCTTTGAAAGCAAGAGTGGGGAGCGCAATAAAAGCTGGATGCACAATTTTTTGCAGCGGTTTCGGAAATAAAGGCTAAGAACCGACTTCCATCGTTTAAAAAAGGAGAAGATTAAACCACTGCTCACTTTGTTTTTCTAATATCTCAAACAAATGGTATTTAGCATTTGGTGATTAAACTCCTTTCTGGGAAAGAGATTTTTGGTACGAGGAAAAATTATCGTGATGTTTCTTCCCTGGACTGCACCATGTGACCCAAATCACAGACATTCAATTTTTAGCATCTCCACATAGCGATGCCTTACCATCGTTTCTTACTTTTACCGGAGATTTTATTTGACCAATGAATTGGCACGCAAGCCACTTTTCTGAAGTATTTAAAGAACTACAGTCTACCGCCGATGGACTCAGTGGCACAGAAGCTGGAGCGCGTCTGCAAAAGTACGGCCCCAACGAAATAGCCCAAACGAGTAAGAAACACTGGATCTGGATACTGCTCAAGCAGTTTCGAAGCCTTCTGATCTTAATTCTTATTGCTGCCGCAATTATTTCCTGGTTCACCGACCACCGTGTAGACACCTATGTCATCATCTTTGTAATTGCTGTAAACGCATCAATTGGTTTCGTACAGGAACTCAAGGCGCAACGGGCTGTGGCATCGCTCAAAAGCATGCTGCAACCAAAAGCCCGCGTGCTCCGCGATGGGGCATCGAAGCACCTTCCTGCACGCGATATTGTTCCCGGAGATGTTATCATCCTGGAAGAGGGCGACAGCATTCCGGCAGATGCGCGATTATTTCAGGCCAAAAACCTCCGCGCTATTGAAGCCCCGCTTACAGGCGAATCGGTGCCTGTAAATAAAACCACAGAAACCATTCCCGAAGACACGGGTATGTCTGACCGGCACAATATGGTGCGAAAAGGCACTTTTATCGCCGGGGGATTCGCCAAAGCCGTAGTAACAGGTACGGCCGCAGAGACCGCTATCGGCGAAATTGCCAAATCGCTGGAAGGCATTAAAATTGGCCGCACCAATTTTCAAAAGAAAACCGATGTTCTCGCTCGTCACATGGCTTTTATAGCGCTGGGTAGTGCCTCGCTGCTCTTTGTTGCGGTTTTCTTTTTTCAGGAAGTCGAGCTCAGCGATATTCTACTCATCTCCATCGCCGCTTTGGTATCTTCCATTCCAGAAGGCTTGCCCGCAGTGCTCGCAATCGTTCTCGCCGTGGGTGCAAACCGCATGGCGCGGCGCAATGCCATTATCAGCGAGTTCACCGCCACCGAAACACTCGGTGCAGTTACCACTATCTTAACCGATAAAACGGGTACGCTCACTCAAAATACGCTCACCGTAAGAAAGGTAAGCGTGCCCGGAGTTGCCGATTGGGATGTGAGTGGCGAAGGTTGGGAGCCCTCCGGTAAATTTTTGCGCACCGATCAGCGTGAAGAACCGCTGAGAAAAGAGCTTTTCGAAGATATTCTGCAAATCGGTGCCTGGAGCAATAATTCTGATATTCGTTTCGACGATGCCACAGGCCGCTACGCGCTGGTCGGCGACCCTACAGAAGGAGCCCTTTTGGCTATGGCCCATAAGGGGGATATATCTCCTGAAGCTGACACAAGCCGACAGAAAATCGACGATCTTCCCTTCAACTCTTCACTCAAGATGCGGGCTACCCTGGTAGAAAAAGAAGGAAAGCGAAAACTACTTGTGGTTGGAGCACCGGAAAAAGTGCTCGCAAAATCTATAAATATCGCAACCGCCAGCGGAGTGAAGCCCATAACAGAAGAGCATTCCCAAACAGTTCGCGACAAAATTGAATCCTGGTCTGGCGATGCTCTTCGCGTAATCGCTTTAGCCTATCGCGACGAAGAAGCTTCTGCCGATTGCATTGATGAAAATGAACTCAGCGGGCTCACCTTTGCGGGCATCACCGGTATGATAGACCCCCCGCGCACAGACGTAAAAGAAAGCGTGATGGCCTGTCACAGCGCAGGGGTTCGTGTAATTATGGCTACGGGAGACCACATTACAACGGCCGTGGCCGTGGCGAAATCAGTGGGTATTATCCTCCCTGAAGATGAAGCCCGTGGCGGTGTACTCGCCATGACCGAAACCCAACTCGAAAAGCTGGATGAAAAGGCGTTTTCCAGGGCTGTGCAGGAAATCAACGTGTTTTCGCGTCTCACCCCAAATATGAAACTCCGCATAGCCGAAGAACTCCAGAGCGGTGGAGAACTTATTGCAATGACCGGCGATGGAGTAAACGATGCTCCCGCTCTAAAGCGAGCCGACGTGGGAATCGCAATGGGCATAATGGGTACCGATGTGGCCCGCGATGCCGCAGCAGTTGTGCTTGCAGACGATAATTTCTCAACCATCGTAAAGGCAATTGAAGAAGGGCGTGTGGTATTTAACAATACCCGTCAGGCCAGCTTCTTTCTTATCACCACCAACTTTGCAGAAATTACTACCCTGGTTTCGGCAGTATTAATGGGATTTGCCGTTCCATTAAACGCCACTCAAATTCTTTGGCTAAACCTCGTTACCGACGGCGCATGTACCACAGCCATGGCAACCGAAAAGAGCCACGGCGACGAGCTGGAACAAAAACCCGTAAACCGCGACGAAAAAATTCTCAACAAAAGCATTTTGCCCTTTCTGGTCATCAATTCCATCCTTATGGCTTCCATGGCCCTTTTTGCCTTCACCTATTACCTGGACGAAGGGCTTGATAAGGCGCGCACAGCCGCTTTTATTGTCATGGCGTTCAGCCAACTGTTTAACGTTTTTAATATGCGCTCCCTGCGCAGTTCTATTTTTAATGTGGGGCTCTTCAGTAACACTTATGTAAACATCGCGCTGGTGGTATCGGTGGTGGTACAAATCGTGATTATAGAGGTACCTGCTCTTGCAGCACTCTTTAATTTTGTAAGCCTGCCACCACACGAATTTGCCGGCCTTGCGCTTATTCCATCGCTAATTCTCGTTTTTGGCGAAGTTTACAAGTACTTTGCCCTGGTGGTGAAAGGGAAAAAAGTTATTTGAAGATTGAGGGCTAATCAAGTCAATGCAGGCTTGCGTAGTTAGCGCAATAAATCGCTACAGCTTTACAATGCGATGCATGCTAAACGTTCCATCGGCAGCATACACGCGGCAATAATAAACACCGGAATCGAGGTAGCTTAAATCGATGCTTTCGCGGTGCGGATGCTCTCCGATAATTTGCCCGGTTTGGTTGAAGATTTCCATACGGCTATACGTTTCAGTATAGCGCATCTGGTAATCCACCGGGTTTGGGAATAACTTTCCGCTTTCCCGATTTTCAAGGTGTAAAGTAGAAACCACTTCCCCACCCCATAATTCGCCTTCGCTTTCGCCCCAGATGAATCGTGCCAATTCCGGATGATCGATAAAAGGGTTGCGGTTGCCCTGAAATTGGTAGTGTATTACATCGTTTCGATTAGCTTCAAATTCATCTACCGGATCGGAGTCATTCCACTCCAAAAGGTCGTCGAGTTTTCCATGCAGGGGGGCATTATCGCCCTGATCGAAAAGGGTATTCGCAAGCTCCAGATCGAGTTCGCCGTTGGTGCCTTCGTATCGCAGAGCCATGTAAAAAATCATCCTCGCCACATCGCCCTTTACTTCGTCGCGTGGCTCAAAGCTGTAGTTGGAGTCGTCGTAAAACGAACCGGTAGATTCGCCCTGAAAAACCACTTCTACACAAGAATTGCAGTTTGCAAAGGAGCGGTTGCTCCGGGTGGAGTTCACGCTATTTTCCAACGGCCTGATGTGGTGGGCATCGGTACCCGCACCCTGCGATGTACCAAAATCGCCTCGCGACTGCGGCCAGATATGTTCGCGCGTCCAGCCGTTTCCGCTGTTGTATTCCTGAACTGCGTCAATTGATCTGCCTGTGTAAATCATTATCACGTTGTCGGCGTTTTCCGGATCGCGATCGGTTTCCTTCAGGATATCCCAAACATCGGTTGCAGATGATGTATACGAAAATTCATTGTGATCGTTGATGATGTGGTGAAGAGCCGTTTTCAAATCTTCGCCTGCCAGTCCTTCTGCGGTTTCGTAATAGCCTTCTGGCTGAGCCTGAGCGGCATTTGCGAAAAAAAAGATCAGTGCTAAAATTCCGGTGAAAAAGTAAACTTGCTTTTGCATAAGTCGGTGATAAATCAACCCGTAAAGAAGGAGACAAACGCAAAAGAATTCACCGATGTTTCAATAAGCTATTGTAAAGTTTTGTTCATAAATAATTCACAAAACCCATCCGATTAAACGCGCTGATAAAAAGGAATTTGCATCCGATCTAATGCCGTTTTTGGTTTTCCAAATTTCCCGAAAAGGGGGAGAAAATTCGTTCAATGTAAATTTTGAGTGAAATATTTGCATCTCAAAAAGGATCCGAAAAACGTTGAAACGCAAAATATGTGATGTGTAAGTATTGATGCAATCACAGAACTGATGACAGAGTGTGGTTCGTAACTCTTGACCGATGAAAACTCACATTTATATCTCGAAAGAAAAATGGTGTATTTAACCGTGAAATACGTCTCAGGTGTGGAAAGTGACGTAGGGTAGTATGGAATAAAAAAACTCCGCTGCGAAATGCACAGCAGAGTTTTTAAAATTAATCGCAGCGCGGGTTATACCGGCTTCACGCAGCGACATGAAGTGGCCCTGTTATTTATGACTTCACTTTGAGAATTCATATCGCCATAAGAGAACTGGTTACCACCTGCGGGAATAGCAAAAGAACCCGCAAAAAACTGATCGGTATTGTCTATATGTCCAATCCACCAGATGCTCGCAGTTTGAGTGATATCCACAAAATTATATGTGAGATTACCTGCTCCATCGTCCGAAATATTTAAGCGACCACCGGGCAATGCGGAGAAACCCGTTTCGTTATTTCCGGCGCCAGATCCGAACCATAGGTCGCTATCTGCTTTCAGGTCGTCAGGAAGGTAGGTGCCGCTACCGGCAAAATTTACCATATCGCTAAAATCATCCCGGCGAGGAAGAAACCACCCGTCCGGACAGATACCCTGTAGACGATTGTTTGAAGGGTCTTCACCTTGAGTAATAGCCGTAAAGTCGTAAAGATTGCCGTATACTCCACAGTTGTCGCTGTCTTCGTCGTAACATTCCACAGTCCCAATTGCGGATGATGTGCGGAGGTTTTCGGACATCCACTCTAAATTACCGATAACAACCGTTGAATAGGTGTTGCCTTCTGAGTCGGTTACAGTTCCGGTTTCTGTTGATGGATCTTCATTTTCAACATCGGGTTCAGAATCCGAATCGTCTTCATCGCAGGACGAGAAAGTGAAGGCTAATGCCAGTGCGAGGGAGTAGAATCCCATCTTCTTAAAATTTTTCATTGTATTTATTTAATCGGTTAATAAGCAGCCAAAACTATCCTTTTCTCCCATTTATTTCCATTCTTTAATTCAAGAAGGCCTTCGTATATCGTCTCCCATTTGTTTGAAAAACATAAGCTTCAGCTAATCTGTCTGATTTTCTACCGTTTGCAGAAGCAGTTTTCATTCCTGCATTTCACATTTTTTTTTTCACATTGAAATGCTCATTATTTCACAATTTTCCCGTTTTTCTTGAAATATGGGTAGATTATCAAAAGAAATACCATTAATAAACAGGGTTTTGCCCGATGAATTGTATTTTTAAGAATTCGCTGTCGCGATCGAAAATGGGCTCAGATCCCCCGAAAGCGTTTACCAGAACGCTCCAATCCCGACCGCATAGGGCGAATAACAGAAACGAATCAAAAAAAACATTGCATGCCAACCCATAAAACCATCATTGTATCAAACCGCCTTCCCGTAAGAATTGAAAAAGACGGCGATAAACTCACATACAAATCAAGCGAAGGCGGACTTGCCACTGCGCTGGGTTCTATCTATAAAGATGGCGACAATATTTGGGTGGGTTGGCCCGGTGCGGCGTTTGAAAGCGATGCCCTGAAAGCCGAAGTCACCGAAGGACTCAAAAAAGAGAGCATGCGGCCGGTATTTCTCACGGAAGAAGACCTTGAAAAATATTACCTCGGCTTTAGCAACCAAACCCTTTGGCCGGCCTTCCACTACTTTCTGCAATACATCGACTACGGCTCCGAAAACTGGGATTCGTACGTGGAAGTAAACCAAAAATTCGCCGATGCGATCGCCCAATACACCAACAACGGCGATACCCTTTGGGTGCACGACTATCAGCTACTTCTTCTTCCCGCCATGCTTCGCAAAAAATTCCCCGACATATCGATCGGATTTTTTCAGCATATCCCCTTCCCATCTTACGAGGTGTTTAGAACCCTGCCCAGGCGGCGGGAGCTTCTAGAAGGCATGCTCGGCGCCGACTACCTCGGGTTTCACACGTACGACGATATGCGCCACTTTCTCAGTTCGGCCCACCGCCTGGCCGGCTATCCGTATAGCGGTAATCGCATAATCCTGGAAAACAGAACCGTTGTGGCAGATCCGCTGCCGATGGGAATAGACTACGAGAAATACGAAGAAAATGCCAGCCACCCCGAAGCGGTGGAACGGGAGAACCGCTACCGCAAAAGTCTGGGAAGTCAGCGGCTCATTCTCTCCATGGATCGATTGGATTACTCGAAGGGAATCCCGAGAAGGCTTCGCGCTTTTGACGCGCTTTTGGAGCGCTATCCGGAATACCGCGAAAAAGTGTCGTTACTGCTCGTGGTGGTGCCATCGAGAGATCAGGTGCCCAACTACCAAAGTTTAAAAGAGCAGGTAGACGAGCTGGTTGGAAAAATAAATTCAAAGTACGGACGAATGAGCTGGGTGCCGATTCACTATTTCTACCGCAGCTATCCTTTCCGGGCACTCGGCGCCTTTTACCGCATGTGCGATGTGGCCGCCATCACTCCCGTACGCGATGGAATGAACCTGGTAGCCAAAGAGTACATCGCTTCTCGAAAAAATCAGGACGGCGTGCTAATATTGAGCGAAATGGCGGGAGCTGCCAAAGAGCTCTCCGACGCTATTCTGGTAAACCCCAACGATAAAAATCAGCTTGTGGAAGCCATGCACCGCGCGCTTACCATGCCGAAAGAAGAGCAAAAGCTCCACATGTCGATTATGCAGGAAACCGTTCGGAAATACAATATTTACAATTGGGTTAAGCTGTTCTTCGACAACCTAAAGGCGGTGAAAAAAATGCAGACCACCATGTCTACTACCCCGCTCACGGCGGAGGGTCAAAACGAGTTGATCTCCAAATACAAATCAGCCGCCAGGCGACTTCTGCTTCTGGATTACGACGGTACGCTGGTAAATTTCAAGAACGATCCTTTGGCCTGCGCTCCCGATGATGAGTTGATGGATATTATTCGGGGTCTATCAACTCATAACGATGTGGTAATTATCAGCGGGAGAAACCACGAGATACTCGACGAGTGGCTGGGCTCCCTTTCGGTACACCTCGTCGCAGAGCACGGGGTTTGGTCGCGAACAGCGGGAGAAGAATGGAAAATGAACAGCGCTGCGAACGCTCAAACCTGGCACAACGAAGCCCGCGAGATTATGGATTTCTACGTAGATCGAACACCGGGAACCTTCATTGAGAAAAAGAGCAACTCACTGGTTTGGCATTACCGAAAGGCCGAAAAAGGGCTTGGAGAAATGCGTAAAAGCGAGCTCACCAGCCATTTAAAACACATGCTCGGTGAGCGCGGCTTTCAGGTAATGGACGGCGACCACGTGGTAGAACTCAAACCCGAATCGGTAAACAAAGGGCGTGCTGCGGAGAAATGGCAGGAAACCACAAATGCGGATTTCACCCTTTGCCTTGGCGACGACACCACAGATGAAGATATGTTTAGCGCGCTACCCGAAAATGCCTTCACCGTGAAGGTAGGGCCCGGCTCTTCGCACGCGCGCTTCGCGGTAGAAAATGTGAAGGCCGTGAGAAAACTTCTCTCCGAATTAATCGACGTTTAAAAACCCGGGGCGGTTAAGCCGACTGTTGATGCGGGCCGCGGCATTTACCAGCCCCACGTGGCTGTAAGCCTGCGGGAAGTTCCCCCACATAGAGCCGCTTTTTTCATCCACATCTTCGCTGAGAAGCCCCAGGTGATTGGCGCGCGATGAAAGATCTTCAAAGGCTTCCATGGCATCGTCTACCCTTCCCACACAAGCAAGAGCTTCGGCGTACCAGAATCCGCAGATCAAAAAGGTGGATTCGGGCTTTCCAAAATCGTCTTCCTGAAGGTAGCGGTAAAAAAGTCCCTTCCCGGCGCGCAAATCTTCTTCCAGCGCCTTGAGGTGGTCTGCTGCCCGCTGAGAATCGTGTGGAATATAACCCATAATTATCAGTTGCAGCGTGCTGGCATCGAGATGGGTATTCCCTACTCCCTGGGCAAAAGCCCTGCGATCTTCAAGGTAGCACTGATCAATGTAATCAGCAGCCTTCTGGGATAAGCTCCGCGCCTTTTCGACCAATGGCTTACTGTCCAGTCTGCGGGCTATTTTCATTGCGGCGTGGCAGCCGGCCCATTGAAAAAGGTTGGTGTAGGCGTGCTTGTGCGCTTGATTTCGAAACTCCCAAATTCCGGCGTCGGCTTCATCGATAGTCATTTCAATTTTATCGAGTACCGCCCGCACTACCAGCTCTGTGTCGGCGCCGGGGTGACGCCGCACGGGTTTGTTGCCCAGGTATCCGGGCAAGTCGAGTTCAAGTTCGGTAAGAATGGCTTCTCCCCCAATTCCGTACAACGGTTGAATACGCTTTCCATTGGGCATGGGGATGTTCATCAGGTAGGAAAAATACCGCTCCATTTCTTCGAAGTGGCCAATATTGTTGAATGCATTCAGGGTGTAATACGTGTCGCGCATCCAGCAATAGCGGTAGTCCCAGTTACGCGTACTCCCCGGCGACTCGGGAAGCGAAGTGGTTGGCGACGCGATAATGGCACCGGTATCTTCGTATTGGCAAATTTTCAGGGTGAGCGCAGAGCGAATCACCGCGTTCTGGTAATTAGAGCCAATGCTTGTAGACTTCACCCATCGCTGCCAGTAGTTGCGCGTGCGGTCTTCAAAAATCTGGGTCGTTTCGCGCAGCGGCCCCTCCAGCGGAACCCCGTAGCTGAGAATCATATAGCAGGTTTCACTCAACACAAACCCCTTTCCTTCCAGCAGATAGCTGAGCGGAATATTGGTGGTAAGCCGCAAATTTTCTTCGAGCCCGTTGTAGCGGATATGGTTGCTCCCGCGCTCCATTTCCAGGGGCTTTTCTCCGTAGTTGCTCACCGGTTGGCAAACAGCCCGCACCCTGGGGTTTCCCCTTAGCGGCTCAATCTTCCTAATCAGCATAAGCGGCCGGTAGTATCGGTCGTTTTGCATAAAACGGGGAGCTGTATCGGTTACCCGATATGAGCCTTCTGCCGTAGTGATTTCGGTGGTCAGAATATTGGTGTTGGTGATGTATTCCTGCCTGCAATCGTATTTATCGGCTTCGGGCTTTACACTGAATTCGCCGCCCTTTTCACCGCCAACCAGACCACCAAATACCGGCGAACTGTCGAACCGCGGAAGGCACATCCAACCGACGTTTGTGTCTTTTCCCACCAACGCCAAAAAGGCGCAATTTCCTATTAACCCGTAATCGTAAGTGTGCTTCTCCATAAGTTGCTGAATGCTGCAAAAATAAGATGATGATTTTAAACATCCCATCTTTCGCATTTAGCGTAATGAATATTACAAAGTTTACAGTTTTCAAGACTACTTTTAAAAACCTGGATAATGTGAAAGCGATATTCCCAAAAACCAAGAACACCAAAAGTCAAAAAAAAACAACGCGCCCGGACTTTAACGTCGAAAAAGCCCGATGCGCGAGTCCACTCTAACGGTTGGATAAAACCTTAGGGTTGCACGACCATTTTCTCGGTCCAGGTGTGCGCTTCGGTTTGAATAGTAACCAAATAAGCTCCGGGTGTTAGGCTAATAGACTGCGTAATAATCGCTTCTCCATTGGTTGAGAATGAATCGACAAGCCTTCCAGAGCTATCGTGGAAGAACACCTTCGCCTGGATTCCGCTATTTGGAAGTTCGATAGACAGGCGATCGGTTGCCGGATTGGGGAAAATATTCACGTTGGGCTTTTTTGCTTCCGGTTGTTCACTGCTCAAAACAATATCTGCAGGGGGCGCGCAGGCAAAAGATACTACCTCGTCGGAAAAGCGCTGAAGTGTTTCCAGCGGAGTTTCTTCCGAATCGTACGAGTCGCGCGCAAACACAAACGCGTAGTTGATATAGTCGCTCTCGCCGGGAGCCAGTTCAAATGGCCCGGTAGAACCCAGCATCCTTCGGTCGCCGGGGGGATTGTCTTCACTTGAT
>JAIVHP010000179.1 GCA_020201045.1 Flavobacteriales bacterium | reverse complement strand
GCTTTGCATGGCATCACCGTTATTGGCAATATTGGGGTGGGGAATAAAGCGGTAGCCGGGTTCCTGATTTTGGGTGTCTTCATCAAATACCGGATCTCTACCCGCTAGTACAGCTTGACCTTTTAAATTGGAAGTCGGGGCATTATAATTCCTCCACGAATAATTAATAATAAGCTCACTATTTGTTTCATCATTATCGTTATCGGCTGTAATTATTTTGATTTTGCCGGAGCCGGGAACTTTGAGCTGATTTTCATTGGTGGCTTGTAAAGGTATAATTGATGGTACCCTAACATCAATCTGGCTGGGGCTCCACAGAATATCGTAGTCGTCAAGATCTACCCAGGTTTCTCCACCGTCGTCTGCATTTTTCATTTTCACAGTACCTGGGGTAGTTCCGAAATTAATTCCGTTTATGGTAACCATATCTCCTACACCGCCATTTACTACTTGTGGCGAAAAGTTGGAAATAGACATACCACACATGCTTCCATTTTCTGTATCGCTAGCTGTGATATTGTTAAAGTTAAAATTTAGTCCGGTAGCCGTTTCCGCATAAAAGGAGAAATTCAGCATGTCGCCAAGTAAGTCGAACGACAAATCCGGAAGCTCTGAACAATCCTGTATTTCTATTTTTACATGCAAGAGTTGCTCAGCATTCGGTCCAATTTGAAATCTATTCGCCGGTGATTCAGTTGCAGATGCCAATACCGGTCAGAATTTGATGGTGCACAAATGCACTATCTGTTATAATTTGTGCGCTTAGGGTTGAAAATGGCAAGAGAAATAAGAAAAGAAATTTTTTAATCACAGCGGCTGTTTTTTAGGATATGATACCAATATAGAAATTATTCTATAAACCCGCTTCGTATTCTAGCCTTGCTAATGAAGTGAACCGTCTCACGACTGAGTTGCGCATGAGCCAGTTGCGAAAAGAGTAATCCTATCGCTGCGCAGCTATCCGGCTGCTTAATCAGCCACCTTGTAACTACTCCACTCCCACTACCACTTCGGCAACATCCACGCCAGCAGCTCCAAAAAAGCCGCGCGCATTTTTTTGCGGGTCGTCCAGGTTATTTACATTTCCCCGAATCGGTGCCGGTGGCGTATCAAAAGGCCCACCCACAAATGCCGTTTGAGACTGGAGCGTCGTTAAAAACTCAAAGGCAGCTTCCGAAATTCGCTCCTGCACTATGCGAACCGTATCGGGTTCTGAGTAAAGCTTATTGGTAACGTTTAGCTCCGGAATAATATTCCCATCCACACCGTCGTCGCTAGTGGCGAAAATATCAAAAGGCTCCCTCGCTTCCACCCCGTTTAAAAAGGAGCGCCACTGGTAGTGGTCGCCGGGTCCCGCCGGCTCTGAAGTAGAAATAACCACATCGTAAATATCGTCGGGATTCTCGTCGTTGTCTTCGTTGGGCTCGTCTTCGGAGAGTTGCCACCGAATATCTAAAATGGGAACGGGCTCTCTGAGCAGCTCAAATTCCGATTGGTAAGGCGTTCCGTCTTCCAGGGTAATTTCCAGTCTGTACATCCTTCCCACTTCGCCTGAACCAGGGAAGACGTATACGCCGGGCTCTTCTTCGGCGAGCTGGGTTTCGTTGCCTTCGTCGTCGGTGATTAAAACCGTTGCACCAGCAGCCGGTGGCGGCGGTGCGTTCTCGAAGTATGGCGCTGAGAAAGTCAGCTTAACTTCGTGCGGCCGGTCTTCGTTGGTAATCCACCCTTCCACCACAAGAAAGGTTTCACCTTCGGGAAGGTCAAGGTCAATCTTATCCTGGCAGGCAGATAAAAGCCACACTGCCACGATCGCTAAGCCAAGTTTATACGCAATTTTCATCATGGTCTTAAAATTTTAAATTCCAGGTGATACCGGGTATTACCGATCCAAAAATGCTCAATCTGTATGCCTCCGTAACCTGCGGATTGTCTTCGTTTTGACGGAAGAAAATGCTGTAAGGGTTTCTTCGACCGTAAACGTTGTAGAGCGAAAAGGTCCACGAACTTTCCCACGATTCGGGGCGGTCGATAAAAAACAGCACCTTTTTCTTTTGCTTTTGCGATACCAGTGTTGCCGATAGATCCAGCCGGTGGTATGCTGGTGTTCGCGCCCCGTTTCTATTGGTGTAATTGGGAACTGCAATACCTTCGTACACGTATCTGGAATCGGGGTAGGTAATCGGCCGCCCGGTCATAAAGGCGAAGTTGGCTCCGAAATTCCACTTATCGCTCATGGCGTATTGGGCCACCACCGATATGTCGTGGGTTTTATCGTAGTTGGACGGGTAGTATTCGCCCAGGTTTATTCCATCTACCTTTAATTCGCTTCGGCTGAGGGTGTAGCTCACCCATCCGGTAAATTTCCCCTTCACTTTTTCAATCTGAAATTCAAGACCATAGGCCCGCCCCACTCCCTGCACCAAATCCGTTTCAATGTTCGGATTTAGCAAGAGCTGGGCATTCTCGGTGTAGTCCAAAAGGTCTTCGTATTGTTTGTAATACGCTTCCACGGAAGCCTGATACGTGTTGTCGCTAAAGTTTCGGAAATAGCCGAGCGAAACCTGGTCGGCGATGGCCGGTTTAATGTACTCGCCAGCCGGCATCCAAATGTCGATAGGCGTTGCGGCGGTGGTATTCGAAACCAGATGGATGTACTGGCGCATGCGGTTGTAGCTGGCCTTCATGGACGCTCTCGGCGAAAAAGTGTAATTCAATGCGAGTCGCGGTTCCAGTCCGCCGTAATCTTTTATCACTTCTCCGCTGCCATACGAAACCGTGTCTTGAACGGCAGGCGATTCGCTGGGCACGCCACCGTCGTAGAGAAACACATTTCGATTTCCGGTATTTAAAAAATGGCTGTAGCGCAGTCCATACTGCACCGAAAACTGGTCGGTAATAGATTGTTCGTTTCCGATGTAAGCGGCGATTTCAAAAGCGTTTTGCTCCTGTACTTCAATTACGTCGAGAATGGTTTCATCGCCCACTCCCTCTGCCCTTCCGGGCGAAAACCGGTAAAACGTACCGCTGGCGCCAAACTGAATGGTGTTATTTACGTTGGGGAAAAACGTGAAATCAGATTTCACCGTTGTGTTTTGAATACCGGCATTCCAATCAAAAGCCTGCGCACCTTCGGGTATGCCGAGGGAGTAATTGTAATC
>JAIVHP010000178.1 GCA_020201045.1 Flavobacteriales bacterium | reverse complement strand
GTATTTCTGAGCAAAACTCGGAGGTAATCGGGAAAAAACCGACAGGCAATTCTTTTGAAGCTACATTGTATCCAACTCAAACGGCTTATATCAGTGGAGTTGATGATCTCATTTATACCTTTGCACCCCAAAGCTCATCTATGCAAACAACAGTTGGAACCGATATTCAAAAGGCCCGCGAATTTCTTAATTCGGGCGAATTGGTTGCTATTCCCACTGAAACCGTTTACGGCCTTGCAGCAAACGGGCTCGACCCGGTTGCGGTGTCTAAAATATTTGAAGCCAAAAACCGGCCTTCCTTTGATCCGCTTATCCTGCACATCGGTAATTTGGATATGCTCGAAAAGCTCACGGTAAGTGTTCCACAGGTGGCTTTAGATTTGGCCGCGGTGTTTTGGCCGGGGCCCCTTACCCTTATTCTTTCCAAGTCGGAAGATGTGCCACATATCGTTACTTCAGGACTGGGCAGCGTTGGAGTGCGCATGCCTAACCATCCGGCAACCATAGAATTGCTTCGATCTCTGTCTTTTCCGCTGGCCGCGCCGAGCGCCAATCTATTTGGATATGTTAGCCCCACCACCGCCCTGCACGTGGTGAAACAGATGGACACCAAAATTCCATACGTACTCGATGGCGGGCCCTGTGATGTTGGGGTAGAATCGACCATTGTAGATTTAACTGGCCATCATGCCGTTCTGCTTCGCAAGGGCGGAATAGCCCCGGAAGAAATAGCCCGCATTACGGGAAAACTGGAAATACAAACATCGGGGACTTCAAACCCGAAGGCGCCGGGTATGCTCACTTCCCACTACTCGCCGGGGAAGCCATTTATTGTCGGCAACCCAAAGGAAATCGCCGAGAAGTACAAGTCAGAGAAAATTGGCGTACTGGGTTTTACGAGTACCTGGGGATTTGAAGGGAAAGTGCTGAGTGCGTCCGGCAATTTACGCGAAGCCGCAAAGAATCTCTTCGCGCACATGCGCGAGCTCGACGACAGTGATTGCGATGTAATTATTGCGGAGACCGTTCCCGATGAAGGACTGGGAATGGCCATAAACGACCGGTTGCGACGCGCTAGTTCATAATTGCCGGACGGGCGCTGCCAAAGCTAAATTCCGCTCCAACAACAAAAATCTGATCGGGTTCGGGAATGTTCCAGTTCCGGCTGAGTAATACAAAAAGACTGAAACGCCTGTATCCGGGCAGGTCAATGTCTACGCCACCCACAAAACGCGTTCGGTCGATGTCAGTCACACCGGGAATCCGCGCATCGCGCAGGAGAAAACGCAAGTCGAAGGAGCAAAAGGGCCTGAATTTGCGGTTAATTCGGTAGTCTATTTTAATCGTATTCCGGTTGTCCCATGCGGGCGAAAACCCGTATTCCCGGGTGTAATTCCAGGTTCGTACTTCCCATTGCGTCCGATTTCGATAAATAAAGCGCCAACGCTGATGGTATTTGCGAAACTGCACATCGCCCATAATTCGGTGTCGGTGACCAAATGATTCATCCGATCTTTTATTCAAAATAAAACGATAGTTCAAGCCCAGCCGAAACCAGCGTTGCACTTCATAATCGACTGCAAATTGCGTGAAGGTTCGCCCGATGGAAGTCCCGTTGTTTTCGGTTCGCAGTTCCTGATATACGGAAACGTCCCACCGCTCGTTGATGTCCTTCCCAAAGCCAAGGGTATACCAATGCCCAAAATCTTTGTTTAACTGGGCATCCGCCGAAAGGCCGGCAAACAAAAACAGGGCGAAAAGTAAAAATGAAAGGTTTCTATACATCGCGGTTTTTCGCACCGTAAAAATATACTTTCAACGTAGCTGTATCTCTGAGCAAATCGATTCGCTTTACGAATACTTTGTGAATATCCAATCCGGTTCGGTCCCTTAAATCAGCTATCAGAGCTTCCCGCTCGCCGGGTTTTATCAGATCGATGCGCTCGTATTCAATTGTTTTGAAAAATTCTGGCTTCACCAGCAGGTTACCTTCTATCAAATAGGCTGCGAGCAATATAATGGCGTTGATCACTCCGATTTCGAGCGCCGTACCCATGTTAATAGACGAGATGAGTCCGATGGTAATCGACATGAAGAGATAGGTCATATCCCGTGCAGATATATCTTCGGTGCGGTACCTGAGCATGGCAAAAATGGCGAAGAGTCCGAAAGCTGCCCCGATGCTAAAACCGCTGTTCGCATTGAGCAGTACAGTGATTATAAAGATAATCAGGTTAAACATAAAGAACGTAAAGAAAAACTCCCTTCGCCGGTACACGGAGTAATAAATCCCCCGTACGAGAATAATCATGCTGATCACATTAATACCCAATCTTGCGAAGAAATTCAAATCGAATCGCTCTAGTCTAAAACTAAAGAAGTCAACGGGGTCTTGTTTAATTACCGATTCCGACTCGAGCCCGAGTGCTTCTACCGGAAATTGACCAAACAGAGTTACAGACGACAGGACTCCGAGCAATAAACTGAACAGAATAGTTTTCTTATTGGTAAGCTGCTTCATTGTCAATTTTTTGAATTCTTCGTATTGCAGGTTTAAATAAATTCGACCGCAGAAGCGGATTAAGCAGCGAGAGAGCCGTGCAGTATTTGCTCACAGACTCTTCGCGAACACCCCTTTCCCGAAGGTGTGCCACAACGGGTGTGGTGCGCATAGCATCTTGCTTTACTTCAAAGATTGCGAGCTTCCCAAATGAAACTTCAGCGTCCCTAAAGTAAGCCTTCATATTAAAATCTACAGAAAACCGCTCGTTTCCACCTTTGGCGATAAACCCCAGGCGTGTGTATTCGATCCTTGCTCCCGACTTCAAAGTCGATGCAGGTATTTCGGGAAGTTGCCGGTTTAAAAATTCTCTGGATTCTGAATCGAGATTTAACCTTACCCCATCGGTCATAATCCGCTCCTTGCTCGTAAAACCCTTGTTGCTCTTTCGCTTCACTTCCAGGAAGGTTGTATCGGTGCACGGATAATGGCGGTAGCGCACCTTTACGCGGTTTCCAAAGCCCCTATGGTGCATGCGGTAAAAGGCAAAGTCTTCGGTATCGAAATAAAGTGTTTTGTAAGGTGCTACCACAGACCCCGCAGCCTCTATGGCATTGTAATGGTTTTGCAAACCCGGGAGCAAGTCCGGAATGCGGCTGTAAGAAGTTAAAAA
>JAIVHP010000402.1 GCA_020201045.1 Flavobacteriales bacterium | reverse complement strand
CACCATTTGTGTGGCCTACGAGGGTATGGACAAGTGGTTCCCGGCCGGTAAGATTGTGATGACGGGAAATCCCGTTCGCGAACAAGTGGTTCAATTGGCGGGTAAAAAAGATGAAGGTTTGGCATTTTTCGGATTGAAACGCGACGTTCCAACCCTGCTCGTTGTGGGGGGAAGCCTCGGAGCCCGAACCATCAATCAAACCATTCACGCCAATCTGGATTTTTTTAAGTCGAATGGTTTTCAACTTATTTGGCAAACCGGTAAAAACTACGCTGCCGAAGCCGAAACGGCGGTTAAAGAAATGGATTATAGTGGCGTTGTTACCACTCCGTTTATAGATCGAATGGATTTGGCCTATGCTGCAGCAGATGCTTTGGTTTCACGCGCCGGGGCGATGAGCGTATCTGAGATTTGCCTTATACAGAAGGCCGCTGTTTTGGTTCCATCTCCCAATGTGGCCGAAGACCATCAAACAAAAAACGCCAGAGCTCTGGCCGACAGCAGGGCTGCACTTCTGGTGACCGATAAAAATGCACAAAACGAACTTATACCGGCGGTGAAGAAGTTGCTGTCTGATGAAACATACCGCGAAGAGATTGCCCGGAATACGGCAAATCACGCCTTTCAAAACTCGGCTGAAAATATTGCAAACGAAGTGCTAAAACTGATTTCAAAAAATTGAGAATAGAAGAGCTACATAGCGTTTATTTCATAGGCATCGGCGGAATAGGTATGAGTGCTCTGGCGCAGTATTTTCACGCTCGGGGCATCGCAGTTTACGGGTACGACAGGGTGAGAAATGCCAATGTAGAGCGGATAGAAGCGCTTGGTATTCCAGTAGTTTATAGCGATAGTGCCGATTCTATACAATGCGATTTTTTAGATGTAGAGCTAAGCCGAGCACTCGTGATTTACACGCCGGCGGTACCCTCGACAAATGAGATTTTGGGATTTTTCAAATTGCGAGGTTACCTTATTCAAAAGCGTTCGGAAGCGCTGGAGAAGGTTACCGAAGGCACTAAAACCATTGCCGTTGCCGGAACCCACGGAAAGACTACCACCTCGGCCATGATTGCGCACTTATTGAACTTTTGTGAAGTAAATTGCAATGCGTTTTTGGGGGGTGTAGCCACGAACTTTGAATCGAACTTTCTCTTAAAAGACGATGCGGATTACACGGTTGTGGAAGCCGATGAGTTCGATCGCTCTTTTCTGCGGCTCAAACCGCACATCGGCATTGTGACATCCGTAGACGCAGACCACCTCGATATATACGAAGGAGAAGACGCCGTTCACGATGCTTTCAGGCAGTTTGCAGATCGCATTAATCCCGAAGGCCTGGCGCTTATTCGCTGCGGTATTGAATTTAATCTCAAGGGTAGGCAGCAGGTCTACGGTCTCGATCGCAAGGATTTGGATATTACCGCCACCAACATTAGGGCTGTGGATGGCAATTACGCATTCCAGGTTTGGGAAAATGGTGTATCGCTCGGAGAAATAGAAACTTCGTTTCCAGGTCATCACAATGTCGAAAATGCCCTTGCTGCCATTGGTGTAGCGCGATTTCTCGAAATAGGCTGGGATAAAATCAAAGCGGGCATTGCCCAATTTAAAGGGGTGAAAAGGCGTTTTGAAACACATATTAAAAGAGAAAACCGGGTGTATATTGACGATTATGCCCATCACCCCAGAGAAATAGATGCTTGTGTTGGCTCGGTGAAGGAACTCTACCCCGATAAGCGAATTACGGGAGTGTTTCAGCCGCATTTGTACTCGCGTACGCGCGATTTTGCCGATGATTTTGCCACCAGCCTTGAAGCGCTGAATGAGTTGCTGCTTATGGAGATTTACCCGGCGCGGGAAGAGCCCATTGACGGGGTAGATAGTTCTATGCTTTTCAATAAAATACGCATGGTGAATAAAAAATTATGCGAACGCGAAGATGTAATCGATGAAGTGTTAAGATTAAACCCCGAAGTGCTGCTAACCATGGGTGCCGGGGATATTGATAAAATGGTTGCTCCGCTAAAGGATGCGATAAATAAGAAAGATGAATAAAGTATTGAAAATCAGTCTAGTAATTCTCGGGTGTGCCAGTATGGTCGCGCTCCTGGGGTTCGTGGGCACCATGCATTCCGGTGCTGCCTGCGATGATGTGATTGTACAGTACACCGATAAAAATGCCGTTTCAATGGTTAGCGAAGCCGATGTGGAAAAAGCGCTTTTGACGGTTCACGGGAAGATAGAAGGCCAATTGCTAGACGAATTAGATGTTCGCAGCATGGAGTCGGCGGTAGTGGAAATTCCCTACATCGCAAATGCCCGGGTGTATAAAACCATTGACCGAAACCTGATTGTGGAACTGAAAGAACGCAATCCCATTGCCAGGCTAATAGATGGTACCGGAAATTCTGCACTGCTCGATACGGATGGTTTTTTAATTCCAGTTCACAGAGAAATTCCACTGAGGCTACCGGTAGTATCGGGCCATTTTGCCATTCACAGAGATGGGCTTCAAAAGGGATATCACGCAAGTGATAGCATTGCAGACCCGGAGCTGATGGATGTTTTGAACTACGCCCGTAAGATTACGGCAGATGATTTCTGGGAGGTGCAATTTCAGTACACCGAGTACGCTGATAATGGAGACTTTACAGTTTATCCCCAGGTGGGAAATCACAAAATTATTCTGGGAAACATCAACGGAATGGAAACCAAATTAGAGCGGCTGAAAATTTTCTATAAAGAAGGTTTAAGCGGCTCCAATTGGAATAAATACTCAAGTATAAATCTAAAATACAACGACCAAATTGTTTGCACAAAAAAATAATATCATGGATGAACCTGAAATCAGTTGGTATTGCCGGACAGCATATACGCAGTCTTCAACACCGGGGCATACTCACCAGAAAGCAGAAAGACTTAGACGAAGAGATTGCTCAGGAAGACATCGATAGCCTGGTAGAAGATATGCAGCAACTGGTGATGCACCCCGGAGAAGAAATCATTCACGTTCTCCCACAGGAGTATATCGTAGATAATGAGCAGGGGATAAAAGATCCCATCGGGATGTCGGGTATCAGGCTCGAGGCAAACTTCCATATCATTACCGGTAAGGTGAATGCAATTAAGAATATCTACAAGAGCGTGAGCAAAGCCGATTTGGAAGTACGTGATTTGGTTCTTGAACCGCTCGCATCTTCAGAATCTGTATTAAATCAGGAAGAAAAAGAAGCCGGCGTTGTGCTGGTAGATATAGGTGGCGGAACCACCGACATTGCCATTTTCCAGGATGGGATTATCAGGCATACTGCCGTTATTCCTTTCGGGGGTAATATCATCACCGAAGATATCGCTTCTGGATGCAGCATTTTGCGTAAACACGCCGAAAAGCTAAAGGTGAAATTCGGCTCGGCGCTCAGCTCTGACAGTATGGAAAACCAGATTGTTTGTATTCCGGGATTTAGCGGAAGAGAGCCGAAGGAAATTTCGGTGCTGAATTTATCGAATATCATTCAGGCGCGTACGGAAGAAATTGTAGAGCAGGTGATGTACGAAATCCGCAGCTCGGGATACGAAAAAAGGCTTATCGCCGGTATCGTTTTAACCGGCGGTGGCGCACAGCTCAAGAATCTACCCCAGTTGGTGGAATACATTACGGGCTTCGAAACGCGGTTGGGCTACCCGAGCGAACACCTCGGAAAAGATAATTCGGATGAGTTGTCGAGCCCGATGTACGCAACCGGAATTGGCCTTGTGCTCAAAGGGCACGAGCTCAACCTTAAAAATCAGAAGAGAACCAAGGGAAAACGCACTGGTATTCGGTCTGGAAGTAAAAACAAGCAAGGACTGTTTGACCGGCTAATTTCCAAAGGGCAATCCTTTTTTGAAGAAGACGACATTTAAAATTTAGAATCCCAAAAAACCAAGTTATATGAATTTCGATTTGCCAAAAGATCAGTCATCTATCATCAAGGTGATAGGAGTGGGTGGCGGCGGAAGCAACGCCGTAAACCACATGTACGAACAGGGCATCACGGGCGTAGACTTTATAGTCTGCAATACCGATGCTCAGGCGCTGGACATCAGTCCGGTTCCGGTAAAGGTCCAGCTCGGACAGAGCCTGACCGAGGGTCGCGGCGCCGGCTCAATCCCCGAAGTGGGCAAAAATGCCGCCATTGAAAATATCGACGAGATACAGGAAATACTCTCCAAGCGAACCACGATGGTATTCGTTACAGCCGGAATGGGCGGTGGAACGGGCACAGGTGCTGCGCCAGTTATCGCCAGAGCGGCCAAGGATATGGAAATACTCACGGTGGGTATCGTAACCATTCCCTTTACTTTCGAAGGGCAAAAGCGGATGAATCAGGCAGCCGAAGGACTTCGTGAAATGAGAGATGCCGTAGATACCCTGCTGGTTATCAGAAACGATAAACTCCGCGAGATACACGGAAACCTATCGCTCCAGAAAGCTTTCGCACAAGCTGATAATATTCTTACCACCGCTGCTAAAGGTATAGCAGAGCTCATTTCGGTTACCGGCGCTATAAACGTCGATATGAACGACGTGAACACCGTGATGCGCGACAGCGGTGTTGCCATTATGGGGCAGGCTACTGCCGAAGGAGAAGACCGCGCGATTACCGCTGCCAGAGAAGCGCTGGAGTCGCCTCTTCTCAACGACAACGACATTGAAGGAGCCAAGTATATTCTCCTAAATATCACTTACGGTTCTAGCGAAGTAATGATGGACGAAATATCGGATATCACCGACTTTATCCAGCAAGCAGCAGGCGATAGCGCCGATGTAATCTGGGGCCATGGAATGGATGAGAGTCTGGGCGAAAAACTCAGCGTTACCATCATCGCCACTGGTTTCAAAACATCTCCCGATACCGGGTTTGATATGTCCAGACCAGAAAAAGTGGATCTGGAACCGGGAACATCCGCTAAAAAGACAACTCCTATCAACAAACCAATTTCCAATCCCGTAGGAGATGCAGATAGCGACGAACCTTTTTTGAAAGAAAAGAATCCCGAGAAGGAAGAAGAACCAAGCCGCGAGCCGGAAAAAGTAGAACGATACGATCTCTTCGACGACCAGCCCGAAGCGGAATCGGAAAGCGCTAACGAAGATGTGCAACCAACTAGCGAAGATGTGCAGCCAAGAGGCGAAACCAAACCGGAGCCGGAACAAAAATCGTATTTCGATCTGGATTTGGAAGACGAGGACAACGATTCGGACGCGGAGAAGAACCCCCACGTTCAAAATCCGCAGCGCGTAAACCCCGAAGCGGTGTCGGAACTAAACAAAGAAAGACTGCGGAATTTGCGCGAAATTTCAGAGCGGATTAAAAGCCCCGAAGGTCTCACCGAGTTAGAGAAGGAACCGGCCTACAAGCGCCGCAATGTGCGTCTGGAGAACGTGCCACACAGCAGCGATTCAGACGTATCCCGGTATACGCTTACCCAAAATAAAGACGAAGAAGGAAAATCTGGACTCCGATCGAATAATCCGTATTTGCACGATAATGTCGATTAAATTTGCAGGAAAATTCAATCACACCAAGAACAAAAAATGGCACTAGCAGATCAGATTAACGAAGGCATAAAAGATGCCATGAGAAGTAAGGATAAGCCGAAGTTAGAAGCCCTTAGGGCTGTGAAATCGGCCTTGCTATTGGAATCTACCAAGAGCAGCAACAAAGAGATTAGCGAAGCGGCCGAAATGCAGATTTTAACCAAAATGCATAAGCAGCGAAAGGAGTCGGCGGCGATTTACCGCGAACAGGGACGCGAAGATCTCGCCGAAGACGAAGATTTTCAGGCCGAAATTCTCGAAGGCTTCTTGCCCAAGCAGCTCAGCGAAGCTGAAATTGAAGAGGTGGTAAGCGAAATTATTACATCTACCGGTGCCGAGGGAATGAAAGACATGGGCAAGGTAATGGGGCAGGCCAGTGGAAAAATGGCTGGCAAGGCCGATGGAAAAGTTAT
>JAIVHP010000177.1 GCA_020201045.1 Flavobacteriales bacterium | reverse complement strand
GTTGTTGGATTATCGGCACACAAAAAAATATCGTCTCCCAGGTCGAAAACGGGTAGGTCGTTCACCGTGAGATCTAATGTGAAGTCTTCGGTGCATTCACCGTTGGTGGCGGTTAACGTGTAGATTCCCGTTTCATCAAATTCCTGAATGGGGTCAGTAGAGCCGTTGCTCCAAAGTAAATTGTAGGATTCGTCAGAAAGATCTACAGCATATGTTTCTCCCTCGCAAATTTCTACTTCAGATTCCCAGTCAAATTCAGGTGCATCCAGACCTGTGATTTCAATGGAGCTCTCGGCTTCACACGGTCCCGAGATGGCCGTTACCGTATATTCGCCAGGCTCTGATACCGTGAACGTGTCTCCTTCAGAACCATCCTGCCACTCAAGGGTTTCAAAAGTACCGGTGGGTTCAATTTCGGCGGTTTCATTTGCACAAAGCGCAAAATCGTCACCCAGACTAACTTCGGGCTCGTATACATTTACCACCGAAGGAAAAACCTGTTCGTTTCCGCAGAGGTCGGTGTAAGAAACCGAGATGGAAGTGGTTTCGGTGAAAGTACCGATCGGATTTGTGGATGTAGGGTCGTCAAAATATTCCGCAGGCTCCCAGGTATATGAGCCCAGCGAAGCTTCGGTTGCTTCAAACTGCACCGGCTCACCTACACAGGCTTCGTAAGATGTAGGGATGCCGAGAATATTCGGGTCGAGACAGATGGTGTGTTGGTTAAAAAAGCCACCTGTGGCCGCTGTAAATCCCCAGAATACTTCGGGGTTTGCCTGAAAGGTTTCACCCAGTAAATCGGTGTAAATGCCAATTCGCTGCACGCAGTCGAACCACACTTCAAAAAGGTTTGACTGTGGATCCCAGTAAATATCTACAATGTGATTTTCGCCGTCCTTCACCGTATTTCCCGATGCCTGAATGGGTATAGGGCCAAAAATATTGTTGGGGGAGTTGTGGTTTACGTTACCTTGCCTCAGCACAGCCATGTGGTCGGCTTCTAAATCAGCTAGATTAAAGTTCTGGAAGGTATCGAATTCCACGCCAAAAGAAGGCGAAAAGCCAGAGAACCCCATGCCTTCGCCGTCGGTTCCCAGCGCCGCATTGCCCACTTGTTGCATCACGAAAACCATCCCGTCGGCACCTTCGGGGTCTCCGCCAAAATTGGCTGTAAACTGCAGGTGGAAGGCATCGTTTAGGTCAATGGGATCATTGTACCAAATGGCACCATTTTGCCAGGCCGAATTCGCCGTGGCGGCGTAGCAATCTCCACCGAGCTGGTAGCTATCGCCTACAAAGGTGTAACCCTGAGCGAGCAGATAACCGGGAAACAAGAAGAGTAAAATAAAAAACGGCTTCACTGTGTCTATAATACACTTTTGCTAAAGTACTCAATAATGGACACAATACTGCGTGTATTGTTCAATGCTCCTTCACAAGATTTGTTAGCGCCTGGGTTTACCACAAAACTTTTGGCAAATGACATCGCTAAATCAGCCAATCCGACTTTGTTAAAGCTATATAATTCTAAGCTAGTGTAAATTGAAAAAATTTAGAGCCTTTTGGTTTAGCTTTTTGTGGCTTAATCCTGTAGGATAAACTTTTTAGCCGTCGATTTACCATCGGCAGAAATGCGGAGGATGTATATTCCTTGATTTTGATTGAAGGGCTCGGTAAATCTGTTATCTCCTTTCACCAAATTTTTGGAAAATGCGTGAACTTGTCCACCCAAAATATCGGAGACTTCCATTCTTACCTGCCCGCTAATGGGAACGTTCAAGTGAACCTGAAGTCCTTCGTTATTTGCATAAATCTTAAGGTCGCCTGGCGAATTCAGCAACTCCGAAGTACTCAGCGAGAGCAGTGCTGTTGCGTTTTCCGTAGCCGTTGAAAAATTGGAGCCTTCGTATACCACTTCCCTTGTTTCGGGAGCGATTACATAGTATCTCGGGGTGCCGAGTTCCAACCAGTATTCTTCCACGTCGGGAAAGGCAAATATGTTGTTCCATCCGTAATTCGATACCCAGTTTTCGGTTACATCGCAGGTGGGCTCAGTGCTGGAGTAGGTGTAGGTCATTGCACCCCAAACTTCAATCTGTCCCTGATACGCATCGGCAAAATCACCAACAGTTTCGGCCTGGTTAACGCAAATGGAGCAATCAAACCCCTTGGAAGCGACTATTACGGGTAATCCGGCGTCGAGCGTGGCGTGCAGGCTCCGCGTTTCGCCGTCGCAATTGGTTTCCATTCTGTCGGGAACCTGAGCAGTTGACACAACAGCGGCCAACATTCCGAAACATATCATAGTGAAATAGCGAATTATCATAGCTTATCATTTTGATAAAGATACGATAAGGGAACAAGGGGAAGTGTCAGATGGTTTACATTCCGGCAGACGGACGATTATGAATTTTCACCTAGGGTTTCCGGTGGCTTGTGTTTCCATCGACGGTGGCTCCACAACCACCACGCGGGATCTTCCTTTATTCGGTTTTCCAGGGCCCGCACGTGCATCTCTGTAATCTCAAATTCGGGATTCTCCTTTGGGTTTTTCGATAGCAATTGAAATTCCACTTCGTACCGCCCTCGCTTTACTTTTCGGATATCCATAAACACTACGGCCATATCGAGTTTCTTAGCCACCTGCTCAGCGCCGAGGTAAACTCCGGTTTCGCGATTCAAAAAGGTCGTCCAATATTTTATTTCGCTCCGCATCGGACTTTGATCGGCCAGGAAATACGTCATGGTGATTTCTCCTGCTCTGGCTTCGGTTATCAGCCTGCGAATGCTTTCCTTATTGGTCATCATGTTTACCCCGTACTTTGACCGTAGCTGGGTAATCAATTGATTGAATTGTGGGTTTTTCTGTTTTTTGTAAATCGCCCACACTTTGTGGTCGATGAAGCGGGGCAGGGTAGAGAGGTATTCCCAGTTTCCGTAATGGCCCAAAACACCCACAATTCCCTTGCCTTCACGGTGAAGCTTATTGAGCAGTTCGGGGTTTAGAAATCGGTAGTATTTTTCCATTTCCTTTCCCGACCGGTGAAGGGGGAAAATCCATTCTACAAAACTATCACAGAGGTGGAGATAAAATTTCCGTTCAATTTTTCGAAGCTCCTTGGTTGTTTTCTCCGGAAAGCTCTTTAAAAGGTTATCGCGAACCACTTCTTTGCGGTATCCCACGATGTAATACACCACC
>JAIVHP010000176.1 GCA_020201045.1 Flavobacteriales bacterium | reverse complement strand
AAGGTTCACGCGGAGATCGCTAAGGATGCGCAAAGGACGCAGAGAGACTCGTGCCACAGCGTAATCAAATTTTAGTCAATGTTTTGATTCTCAGAAATAAAGCGGTTTAGTTATATGATAGTTACCCTATGAGCCCTGCTCCTATTATCTATTTTGATAACTGACGCTTAGCTGATTATCAGAAATAAAAAGATTTAGTCATTTGATAGCTACTCGCAAAAAAATAGCGCTGACGCCTGAACTTCGCCGAAGGGGACAAGAGAGCCCCGAAACGAGTTCGGGATTGCTACGCTTACCCCGAAACAAGTTCGGGATTTCGCGAAATGCCCTTACTTAACCATCAGCAAGCTAGCGATTTAGTAATATGATAAGCTTAAAGATAAAAGCGCTATTCTTTGAGCGACTCGGGAATTTCACATACCGGTATCGGCTCCATTTTATGTTGGTTGCGCGCGTTTAGATCCCGGTAAATCGCCAGAACTTTTTTCTCTCTTTCGCTCAGTCTTTCTTCATTTCCCGAAAATTCCATAGCCCACTCCAACTCCGGATAAGTAGCGCCAATTTGATCTTCGTCCGTTCGGCTGTCTCCCCACAAACCGTCGGTAGGTGGAGCGGTGAGAATTTCGTCTAAAACCCCGAGCTCTTCGCCAACCTTGTACACCTCTGTTTTCATTAAATCGGCGATGGGGCTCAGGTCTACACCGCCATCTCCATATTTGGTGTAGAATCCCACACCAAAATCTTCTACTTTATTTCCCGTGCCCGCAACGAGATATCCGTGCAAGCCGGCGAAGTAATAAAGCGTTGTCATTCTTAAACGGGCGCGTGCATTTACCAAACTAAACTCGTGTGCCGATGTGTTCTCGTGGGGCGGAAGCTGCCCGATAAAGGCATCGAAAACATTGGTGAGTTCCACTTCGTGAGATGATGCATTTGGAAAATGAGCTTTCAGTTCTTCAATGTGCTTCCTCGCGCGCGAAACCTGATCTTTACTCTGATGAATAGGCATCTCCAAACAGAGTAGGTTTAAACCGGTTCGGGCGCAAAGGGCAGAAGTTACCGCCGAGTCTATACCCCCAGAAACGCCGACAACAAAGCCTTTTGTTCCGGCTCCTTCGGCGTAAGATTTAAGCCAATTAACGATGTATTCAACTACTTTCTTAGTCTCCATCTGCACAAAGTTATTTATTAAAAAACAGCGCTTTAAGAAGCTTGTTTAAAAATAAATGCCCACATTCACGATAATGGCATTGTTGTTAGCCTTTACCCTTCTACCTTCTTCCTGCTGCAATTCAACGATGCTTCGAGGCACGACATAGTCTTTCGTGAAAACGTTATTTAATCCGTTATTCCACTCCACGCTGATATAAAGATTGGTGTTTCCCGTTAAATTGTATTCCAGTCCACCCTCTATGTGAAGCCCCGCTCTAAAAAGATTCGTAAGGTCCGGACCTCCTACTTCTTCTTCCTTGCTGGTGGTATTACCTATTTCAATCGTGCGGTCGTAATTCGTTTTAATATTTAACCCGGTATCAAAACCCACACGAGCAAAATAAGTCATATAGCCTATCTCGTTCGTACGCAGCATCATGGTAAGCGGAATATTCAGGTAGTTTGTTCGGTGGTCGATAGTTTGGGTACCTACCCCTCCATCTTCGCCAAAGAAAGGATGGGTTATGGTTCCGCCTGAATTGAGTACAAACAACCCGGTGCTGAAGTAGTAATTCATGCTGTTGCCGAGCCTAAAATCCATATGCAGACCGTATTTGATATTGATTCGCGGGCCATCGGGTTCTGCGAATGCGTCGTCGCCATTGGGGTCAAACCACGAAACCACCGGCGATGCGGATAGCCCCATTCTAAATTTGGGGGGTGTTTTGCTTCCGGTACTCGGATCCTGCGCGAATGCATCATCCACAGACAGGCTTAGAAGAATCGATAGACAAAGGATGCTGAGCGCTAACTTTTTCATTATTTTCGGTCTCTTTTGTTCAAGGCCAAAAGTACGATTTCTCATGAACCGTTTTAGGATTATCTTTCTTTTCAGTTTTTGCATTGTTTTGGCGTCTTGCGCCGACAATCGTTGGGAAGCCGACACATCACAAGTAAGTTACGATGCGAACGTACTCAGATTAGATCGAGACATATTCTCCGGAGAATTTCAAAACCCCCGTGAAAAGATGGATAAAGTTGCTGCCAAATACGGTGATTTTGCATCTATTTATTCCGGCGAAATTATGCAAGTGGGGGCTATAGATAACCCGATGACAGCAGAGTTGCTGGGAAGATTCTCAAGCGACCCCACCTGGGTAGAGCTCCAGGCTCAGATAGAAAAACAATTCCCCGATCTCAGCAATCAATCCCGCGAATTGGAATCGGCGTTTAAGCGCTATTCTATTTTATTTGATGCCGATACACTGCCGAAGTTGGTAGCGTATAATTCCGGATTCAATATCGGGATTTACCCCACTCCCAATTGGCTGGGCATTGGGCTGGAATGGTACGCAGGTACCGATTACCCTTTAATAAAGCGGCTTCCCCCCGATTTGTTTCCGCAGTACAAACGCGATAAATTCAAACCCGGGTACCTTGTTCCCAATGCCTTAAAAGGGTGGCTTCTTATGCGATTTCAAGATGAGATAAGCGAAGAGAGCCTGCTGGGAAGAATGGTTTTTTCCGGAAAGATTTTATACATCACTTCGGTGCTGATGGAAGAAGAATCGGATGCGAGATTGCTCAATTACACTCCGGAGCAATATCAGTGGTGCACCGATGAATCATTTTCCATTTGGAGAAATCTGGTAGAGCGCGATTTGCTCTTCGATACCGATGCAATGGAGATTAATAAATGGATGAACGACGGCCCATTCACGCCGGGAATGCCGCCGGAATCTCCCGGTGGAGTTGGCAATTGGATCGGCCTTGAAATGGTAAAGGCCTATATGGATAAAAATGAGAATACGAACCTGGTTGAACTTATGGCAAATAAAAACAACCGGGAATTTTTAAAATACTACAAACCCGTAAAATGAAAGACAAGATAGCAAAGCAAACCACCATCCATCTCGATATAGGTTTGGATGAGAACAATGTACCCATAGAGATGAAATGGGACGCCAGCGATGGAGGGGGAAGCGGCCTGTGTAAGGCGCTAATGCTCTCTATGTGGGACGAAAAGGAAGAAAATACCATGCGCATTGACTTGTGGAA
>JAIVHP010000401.1 GCA_020201045.1 Flavobacteriales bacterium | reverse complement strand
GGTTTACGCTTCGCGATGCATCGGCAGCACAGGTAATTTCCGGTTCTGTCTCGTCGGCGATAACAACCGTTTGCTCTGCTGTGCTGGTGTTGCCATTCCCATCGTCGAAAGTCCAGGTAATGGTATACTCGTCCTGCTCGGTGTAAGTAAGCGGATCGTCTGTTGTTCCGGTTACTACACCCGCGCAGTTATCGGTGGTGGTCGGTTCTGTCGCAGTTGCCTCGCACTCTCCAGTTACATCCGCAAGTGTTGGCATTTCGGGTGCTGTTACGTCATTAACAACAACCGTTTGCTCTGCTGTGGTGCTGTTCCCGTTCCCGTCGGCGAAAGTCCAGGTAATGGTGTGTTCGCCCTGATCGGTGTAGGTAAGCGGATCGTCTGTTGTTCCCGTCACTTCGCCAGCACAGATGTCGGTAGTGGTCGGTGCGGTAGCGGTTGCTTCACACTCTCCGGTTACATTGTCAAGCGTCGGTACTTCAGGGGCAGTTACATCGTCTACGATTACCGTTTGATCGGCTGTAATGCTGTTCCCATTCCCATCGTCGAAAGTCCACGTAATGGTGTAGGTGCCTTGCGCGGTGTAAGTAAGCGGGTCGTCTGTTGTTCCGGTTACCACACCCGCGCAGTTATCGGTGGTGGTCGGCGCTGTCGCAGTTGCTTCGCACTCTCCAGTTACATCGGCAAGCGTTGGCATTTCGGGTGCTGTTTCGTCATTTACAACGACTGTTTGATCAGCCGTTGTGCTGTTCCCGTTCCCATCGGCGAAAGTCCAGGTAATGGTGTAGGTGCCTTGCGCGGTGTAAGTAAGCGGGTCGTCTGTTGTTCCGGTTACTACACCCGCGCAGTTATCGGTGGTGGTCGGCGCTGTCGCTGTTGCCTCGCACTCTCCAGTTACATCGGCAAGCGTCGGAGTTTCCGGTGCTGTTACGTCATTAACAACAACCGTTTGCTCTGCTGTGGTGCTGTTCCCGTTCCCGTCGGCGAAAGTCCAGGTAATGGTGTGTTCGCCCTGCTCGGTGTAGGTAAGCGGATCGTCTGTTGTTCCCGTTACATCACCAGCACAGTTGTCTGTGGCTGTCGGTGCGGTAGCGGTTGCTTCACACTCTCCGGTTACATCGGCGAGCGTTGGTTCTTCAGGAGCAGTTACATCGTCTACGATTACCGTTTGATCGGCCATGCTGGTGTTTCCATTCCCATCGTCGAAAGTCCAGGTAATGGTATACTCGCCCTGCTCGGTGTAAGTAAGCGGATCGTCTGTTGTTCCGGTTACTACATCCGCACAGTTGTCAGTAGTGGTTGGTGCGGTAGCAGTTGCTTCGCATTCGCCGGTTACATCGGTAAGTGTAGGTTCAACCGGAGCCAGATCATCTACTACCGTTACCGTTGCCATACACGTAGTAGAGTTTCCAGAACCATCGGTTACCGTGAGCTCCACCTGGTTTTCGCCCAAATCTTCACAATCAAAGGTGGTTTGTGAAGCTTCGAAGCTCAGGGTTTCGCAATTGTCGGTAGAGCCGCCATCCAACATTTCGGCGTCGATCGAGGCCTCTCCCAACTCATTCAATTCTACGGTAATGTTTTCGCAAACCGCATCGGGAGCAATTTCGTCCAGAACGATCACATCGGCGGTGCAAGTGGCGATGTTTCCAGCTTCATCGGTAACGGTGAGCGTTACCGTGCTGCTTCCTATTGCTCCGGGATCTATCGACAAACCGCCAATTTCCGGCAGGTAGTCGCAGTTAAATATGCTTTGGTCTAGCGACAGCTCCACTTCCGTGCATGCGTCGAAAGAACCGTTGTCCACTTGTTCGGGAGTAACAACCGCTTCGCCGTTCTCATCCAGGTATACGGTTACTTCATCGTTGCAAATCGCAATGGGTGGAGTCGCATCTTCCTGAAGACTCACCACAACGCTGTTTGCCCCCGTTAGGAGATCGATCGCCGTCGGCACCGGCAAAAACGGATTCGTAATGGCAATCAAGGATTTTGGAAATCCATTTAAGATGGGCGAAATTGTCGTTTCTCCGCTGCTTCCAAGCGCTTTGAATGTGATCTCAACAAAGTCGAAATCGCTATTCGGGTAAGGCGTTGATACGGAGAATGCGGCGTAAGACAGAAGTCCATTTTCGTTGTCGATCACGCTCTCATCTTCTACTTCCGAGCCAAGTGGAGCAGCGGGTAGTTCCCCACCGCCAGGTGCAGTTACGCTGATTACCTCCAGCGCTTCCGGGTCGAAGTTGAGTTGTATTTCCGCCAGGTTGATCACATCGGTGGTTTGAACGGCAACCATCACGGTAAACTCGTCGCAAAGGGCGGGTTCTGTGGTGGATGGCGTGAGTTCGAAACTCGCGTAAGGCTCAATCTCTTCTATTGTTACATCAAAAGAACAGATCGTGGTGTTTCCGCTGGCATCGGTAGCTTCAAAAGTATTGGTGGTGGTGCCGATGGGAAAAATTTCTCCAGATGCGAGTCCCGATGTTTGGGTGAGCGCTACATCTTCCGTGCAATTGTCTGATACGGGAAGGTTGAAGTTCACAACCGCGCCGTTTAGCAATACTTCTCCGCTTTGGGTGATGTCTTCCGGGCAGGATTCAAAGGTCGGAGCCAATTCGTCTTTTACAATTACCAGCACGGTTCGCTCGGTGGTATTTCCACCGGCATCTTCTGCCGTGTAGGTTACCGGAGTTCCGCCACCGGTTTCGCTTTCGTGCGATCCCAGTCCGGATACGTCGTCCTGCTCAAATCCGTCCCACTCGGTTCCGAGCGTTGGGAAACCCGATGCATTCTCTGTATTCCCATCAATAACACTTGCCTTTCGGCGGAGGGTGCGGTCAGCAGTGCCATTCCCGTCAACGCTCCATTGCGAACCGGGGTCTTCCCCTATTTCTCCGAAAATGTCGAGTGTCTCTCCTGTGAGGTCGTTTACCAATTCCACTGCGTCGTTGCCATTGAAGTTCGTTGAAATAAAATTTCAGGCTGTAGTCGTTCAGGTCTTTGGCTTCGCCGGTACCGTTGAAAATTTCGATGTACTTGTTGTTTTCCGAGCCTTCTAAGTATTCGCTAATGATCAAGTCGTTGGCGAAGTTGGTCTCTGTGGTAATATCGGCACAGGTCAGGGTGGACGGGCTAATTTCGGTGGTTATAGAACCACAGTTGTCAGTGGCACTTCCGTTAAAGGTGGCTTCGGTAATGGCGGCTTCGCCGTTTTCATCGAGGCTCACTTCCACCAGGCCATCAGCGCTAACTTCGGGCACAATCAGGTCTACCACTTCAATAGTTGTGGTGCACTGATCGGTGTTATCGGAAAGGTCGGTTACGGTAAGCGTAATTTCCACTTCTCCCAGATCGGCGCAGGTAAATTCGGTTTGGTTTATTTCCAGCGATTGAATACCCACATTATCTGAAGAACCGTCGTTGATGTCGGCTGCTTCAATTTGCGCTTCTCCGTTTTCGTCGAGTTCCACAACGAGTGTGTTTGACTCCACGCAGGATGCTACGGGATCTTCATCGTCGTTTCCACCGCCTTGAAAAATGCCGTCTAATTGGATGTTGTCGAGGACAATGTCTTCTCCACCACTATCCAAAGAAAATTCGGCGTAGATCTCGAGAAAGCTACCTTCTCCTTCTATCGGTGCAGTAAATTCCTGAAACGCGCTGTTGAGCTCTGTGCAATCCCCTATTCCGTCGAAATTTAGATCGATATACGCAGGGGTATTGCTTCCCGTTCCGGCATTGGCCAACCAGAGCAGGTTCTGAGGCTCTCCGCCGTCTATTTTATAGTAGAAACGAACGTAGTCAGAATTGTCCCATCCGTTCAGATAGGAAGCGAGCAATACCTTGAACTCCATAGCCGTGTAACCGGCAATATTGATGTTTTCGATATTTAGGGTGATGGGAAGGTCGGCGCCTTCGCTATCCAAATCTTGGCCGGCGAAGTAGAAATCTCCGTCGGCGCCTGTTACCGCATAGCTGTCAAAATCCGATCCGTCGGTTCGGCTAAAAAAGTCGCTGGACCCATCATTGAATTCCGGCACGGAGGTAGAAT